>DLVK01000047.1:2344-2738 GCA_003444235.1 Rhodospirillaceae bacterium | reverse complement strand
TGAGTGTGTAGACATCGCCGGTCTTGCTATTGGTAAAAGTGATATCCCCACCGGCAACGCCGACTTTCAAAATCAAGCCGCTCGCATCGACCACAACCGCACTCGATTTCGCGATTGCGAGATTCTCGCCAGGTGCCAATTCGTGAGTAGCTGTCTTACCGTCTTGGGTTACCGTTATTTTGATCGTGTTCAAGGCGGCGCCCTTTGCAATCTGTTCCATTCCGATTTCCATTTTCTAGTCCCTTTCCGCTCCTAATGGATGTCAATTGCCCCTCGGTTTCGGTCAGTGATCTAGGCGATCACATTTAAATTCCCCAACCACAAAATTCATTCACATTTGCTCAAATTGGTATCTGGAACTGACCCAAAATTCCGCCTGCTAACTACGCACTCG
>DLVK01000047.1:0-2006 GCA_003444235.1 Rhodospirillaceae bacterium | reverse complement strand
TTTGGGGAGCCGATGAAAAACACGGTTTCCAATGGAGCCATAAATGTAGCCAAGTACCTCTTCGATTGTTCGGAACGCAGTATGCCGTCAAGTTACCCGCCTGTCGTCACCCAAACGGGTGATAAGTCGCAAAAAATTCTCAGCTGCTTCCACTTTTCTAGACATTGGAAAACTTGGGCGGCAAACATGCCGAAAATATCTTGAATCGCGTCCCGCGATAGCGAACACTGCATGCGATTATCGGCGAAACACAAGGCTTTCGAGATGCTCGGACGAATTATCTTATTGTTTTTATTTTCTTTTCCCCTTTTGGTCGGCTGCCAAACGGTCACCGAAGTAGAACAGCCCCATGTCGCTGTTGAGAATATCGAGTTCGGCGGCGGCGGCGGTTTACTCGATCAGCGTATGATTTTGACCGTTAGGCTTACAAATCCTAACGACTTCGACATTCCCATCGATGGCTTAAAGGCACAAATGGAAGTAAACGGCCGACCCTTTGCCTATGGCGTGTCCAATTACCGTACGACCCTGCCGCGGCTCAGCAGTACGGTGATACCGCTAGAAGCAACGATTTCAATGATGGATTTGGTTCGCCAGATACTGTCCCTTGGCCAGACACGCAGCCTCGATTATGTGCTGTATGGCGACGTATTTGTTGTCGGTCAAAGCTTTCGTAGCGTCCCCTTCGAAAAAACTGGAAATTTCACTCTCGGCCCGTAGGCGTGTCGACAGCACTGCACAAAACGTCGGTTTTCGCCGGCCATTCGAACTGTTTTTGCCCACCCCTCCCCCATTTCCTAGGTAATCATTCATTAATTTTTGCATGCTGTAATGCAGCAAATGTCGAGCGGATATTTAAATAAGCCGGTACGGAGCTTGTTCGAGGCGACACTGGCAAAAGAACTGGACGGGGCACTCGATCTCGATGGTCTTAGGGATCGATTCAAAAATCATCGCGACGGCGTACTGATTACCAGCACAGACCGAAGCCAGATCAAAATCCTTTATTGCAATGAATCTCTGGAGCGCATCAGCGGCCACGACGCCGCGACATTGATTGGCAACAGCCCATCGCTGTTGCATGGGCCAAACACCAAGAAATGCGTCCTCGATCACTTTAGGGATACGCTCTACCAACAGCGCGAAGCCCATATGACCGTAACCCAATGCCGCAAGAACGGCGAAGAATTCACTGCCGAGGTCTTGGCGGGCTATGTGGAACTGGACGACACCAAGGATGATAAAACGACCGCTGTCTACATTTCGTTGACGAGGGAAACAGGTGACGGCGTTCCCCCGCTTACCTTGCAGGACGTTATCAACAGTTAGTTCGACTGCTAGGTCTCCCCGGCTCCCGCCCGCCGTGCCAGCCTCACCCCAAGATAAATCAGCGGTGTATCCAGAGCTGCGATCGCCAACTTGACCGCATAGGAGGCGATAATGATTTTGATCACCAATCCCCAGTCGAGACCGAGCCCCCATTTCAGAAATATCGAATTGACGATGATCGTATCGACCAATTGCGAAACCATGGTGGATGCATTGTTGCGAAGCCAAAGATGGCGCCCCTCGGTGATGCGTTTCCAGAAATGGAACAGCCGGACATCGAGCAATTGAGCGGCCATGTAGGCGGTCATCGACGCCGCGATGAGCACACCTGGCAGGGTGAAAACCGATTCATAGGCGGTCTGCATTTCGGCGACACTGCCGTTAATCGGGGTTCCCCGAGGGCCAGGCCGGCGAGCCCGGCAATCCGAGCGCGATCTGAATCAGGACCAAACTCACCAAACTCATGCCGAAGCCGGTATAGACCATCAAATCGGCACGTTTCTTTCCGTAAACCTCGCAGACTACATCGGTAATCAGAAATGTAAGTGGGTAGGTAATCAGCCCGGTAGTGAGTGTGATGGGCTCTCCGAAAATCCCGTTCGGCAGGGTTTCGGGAAAAGCCAGGAACAGTTTGACCCCGATGATATTGGTCAGTACCAGCACGACGACGAAAGCCG
>DLVK01000472.1:0-3246 GCA_003444235.1 Rhodospirillaceae bacterium | reverse complement strand
CTAACAGCCATCGTCCGGGCTTCGGCACCTTGGCCGAAGGATATGCCGGATATGCCTACATCACCGGCTTTCCCGATCGTCCGCCCCTACTACCGGGCTTCGGCCTCGCCGACGACAGTGCCGGACTGATGGGCGCCTATCTCGCTATGATCGCTTTGCAGGCCCGGCATCAAAATGGCGGCAAGGGTCAGGTGGTGGATTTCGGCATCTACGAGCCGTTGTTTACGCTGTTGGGGCCCCAGGTGGTGGATTACGACCAACTTGGCGTCATTCAGGAACGCAACGGAAGCCGGCTCCCCTTCACTGCGCCGCGCAATACCTACCGCACGAAAGACGACAAATGGGTGTCGATTTCAGGCAGCGCGCAATCCACCTTCGAACGCATGTGCGAAGCACTTGAGGTGCCCGAACTCCCGGAGGACCCTCGTTTTCTCGACAATCGGCTCCGCATAGAAAATGCTGTTGAGTTGGACGATGCGCTGCAAGCAGCGATCGAGAAATTCGACCGTGACGCCTTGATCGCACTGTTCGATCAATTCGATGCCGCCGCCGCTCCCTGCAACAATATCGCGGAGATTTTCGAGGACCCGCACTTCAAGGCTCGGGAAAACATCGTCGCCATCGAGGACGATGAACTGGGCGAACCTATTCGCATGCAGAACGTGGTCGGCAAACTTTCCGAGAACCCGGGAGCCGTGCGCCATGCGGGACCAAAACTGGGCTCAAGCAACGCAGAAATCCTGCTCGACCGGCTCGGTTTCGACCGGGCGGAGCTGGAAAACGAAGGTTACGAGTTCGAATAGGACTGAGAATTAGGCGTCAGGGCCTTTAACTTCGCGTAACGGGACCGGTTTTTCTCCACCGTCTTCTGAATCCGCTTCTTCTTCCTGCAGACGAGTCGCCTCAGCCTCGAGCCGCCGGAAGGTCGTAAACGCAAACGGTATGGTCGCGAGGTAGGCCACCGCAACGATGCTGAGGGTCAACCACGGCTTTGTGGCCAAGGCGGCAACCACCAACCCGGCACCAGCCAGCACCGGCAAAACAAAGCCGTGCGGAACCTTGAGCCCCTTGAACGCAAATGTCGGAAGCCGGCTCACCATACAGCCCGCCACCAGCACCATCCAGATGCCCACGACCCACGGCTGATCGACAACGCCACTACCAAATTGGAAACTCAGCACCATCGGGAAAATGCACATGCACGCTCCAGCGGGCGCGGGCATACCCGTGAAATAATTATACGCGTAGGGGGGCAACTCGGTAATGTTGAAGCGGGCCAACCGCAGAGCACAGCAGACGGTGAAAAACAGTGCGGCGACCCAGCCATAATCGCCACTGCCCTGCAACGCCCACAAATAGACCACGAAGGCCGGCGCAACACCGAAAGCGATGACGTCAGACAGGGAATCAAGCTGCGCACCGAATTCGCTGGCCGATTTCAGCAACCGCGCCATACGTCCATCTAGCGCATCGAGCACTCCGGCAGTCAAAATGGCAATCACCGCGTATTTCCACTCGCCAACGATGGCATAACGTACGGCGGTAAGACCGGCGGCAAGCGCACAAATTGTTATGAAATTAGGGATCATCCGGTTAACGGTCTGTCCCTTTAACCGCGGAACACGACGAAATCGCCGACGCCGCAATCTTCGTTTTGGTTGCCGAGCCATTAGCGAATTTCTCCCTGTCGCTCCGCGTCATTCTCCGAAAGGTCCGCGATTACCGTCTCGCCGGCAACCGCTCGCTGCCCTTCGACCGCCAAAATTGCCGCTCCGTCGGGCAGATAAACATCAACGCGGCTACCGAAGCGTATCATACCAAATCGCTGTCCCGCACGTAGATCGTCTTCTCGGCTAACATCGCAAAGTATGCGCCGTGCGATCAGCCCGGCGATCTGCACACACGCGATAGTCTGCCCGTCGGCCGTTTCCAGTACCAGTGCCTGACGTTCATTGTGTTCGCTCGCCTTGTCCAGGCTCGCATTGAAAAACTTTCCTGGAGAATAGGCGAGTTTTCGGACGGTTCCGTCGACGGGCGCCCGGTTCACATGCACATCGAACACATTCATGAATATACTGATACGTTTGTAGGCTCCCGCATCCATCTTCAATTCCGGGGGTGGATCGGCCTTCGCGATCGATTGTACGACCCCGTCGGCAGGGGCAATAACCAAACCGTCACCGATCGGCGTTACCCGATCAGGGTCTCTAAAAAAGCATATACACCAAACAGTTAGAACGATGCCCAGAAATCCGAGGGGGAGCCAGTACCAGCCCGCCAGTACGGTGACGAAAGCAAATATCCCGATAAAGGGCCGACCCGCCCGGTGGACCCGAAACATGATCGAACTGATGGTACCCACCTCTGCGCTCACCGCTCAACGCCTCGCGTTTTCACCTGCCCAAAATATCGCGAAAAGGGTCATAACATCAAAAACATGGCTTTTGGAATCGGAAAGATGGCACGCAGTTGCCACACTCGATTACGGTTTTTCAGGTACCGCCAGTATCTGACCCGGAAAAATCAAATCCGGGTCGCGGATTTGATGTTTGTTCGCATCATAGATAACCGTATAGCGAATGCCGCCGCCTAACTCACGCCGCGCAATACGCCAAAGCGAGTTACCCGGCTGAACTACGACAAACTTATCACCATCGAGTGTTTCAATCGGCGGCGAACGAGTAAACGGCACTTCGATGCGCGCTGTCACACTGCCCTCCTGCCACTGATCGAGGCGCAAGGTATAGGTACCTGGCGGCAAAACGGATTTAGGCCGCACACCCCAAGCCCCCTCCTGATCGATGGTCGCTTCCGCCATGGGGCGGTTGTCGGCGTAAATCTTCAAGGTCGCGCCGGATGCCCCCTTGCCGGCGAAGTGCATGTACCCTTCGTCATCGTAATCGATGACATCCAGTGTAAGCGTGCCTTTCTTGATGCCAGGGCCCGGCTTCGGGGATTGTAAAACTTTCGCACCAGGGGCCCCTTTTCCTGGGACCAACACGGCCAACGCTCCCTCATCGCTATCCCGCTCGGGCACTTTCAAGACTACCGAATGGTCAGAGGTGGCCTTTTCGCCTGCCGTATTTTCGCTAATGATTTTGAGCTGTGTATCGCCTGGTTTAAGGGCCTTTTTAGGCACTAGCGCCCATTCGCCTCGCGCGTTCGCAGTGACGGTTCCAACAACCTGATCCCCATTCAGGATCGTCACTTTATCTCCCGGCCGGGCTCGACCGGCGAGTACGGCGG
>DLVK01000398.1:0-8225 GCA_003444235.1 Rhodospirillaceae bacterium | reverse complement strand
CGACGAAGTGGTGCTGTGGCGGCAAGATACGGGAGTGCGCGAGGCGGCCCCTTTGGTGAGTGGCCTTAAATCTCATTTCGAGGAAGTTCGGGCAGATGTTCTAGCCGAGATGCCTGGTATCTCGGCTGAAGAAGCCACCCGTCGGTTGATAAACCGGCTGCTGCACGGGCCCATGGAGACGATGCGGCAAGATTTGACTTCGCGCGCCGAAGACCGCGATAAAGCGCTGCAGGAAATCGAGCAGGCGGTCGCAAAACTGTTTTATCGGTCCGGTCCAACCGAAACAGACCAAGAAGAGGAATAGATTCGATGGCGCTTGCTGAGAAACTCGATCAGGTCGTTATGCGGCATGAGAATCTAGCCGAAGAAATGTCGCGTGGTGATGTGCCGCCAAACGAGTTTGCGAAATTGTCGAAGGAATATTCCGACCTGACGCCGGTTGTGGAAAAGGCGAAGGAGTTTAATTCGCTGATGGATGAACTCGACGGCGCCAACGAGTTGTTGGCCGACCCGGATACGGATGCAGAAATGCGCGAGATGGCGGAGGAGGAGGTGAGAGAGATCCAGGAGAAATTACCCGACCTCACCGAGACCATTCAAAAATTATTGTTGCCCAAAGACGTTGCCGATTCCAAGAACGCCATTCTCGAAGTACGGGCCGGTACCGGTGGCGACGAAGCTTCGCTGTTCGCAGCGGTGCTGTTTCGGATGTATGAGCAATATGCTCGACAAAAGGGTTGGAAATTCGAGGTTATGTCCTCAAACGAGACCGGCCTCGGTGGGCTCAAGGAAGGGATGGCGACGGTCACCGGAAATGGTGCGTTTGCGCGCATGAAATTCGAATCCGGTGTGCATCGGGTCCAGCGCGTGCCGACGACGGAGAGCGGAGGTCGCATCCATACGTCTGCTGCGACGGTTGCCGTATTGCCCGAAGCGGAGGATTTCGACGTAGAGCTCGAAGAAAAAGACCTTCGCATCGATACCTATCGCGCCCAGGGACCTGGCGGTCAAAGTGTTAATACGACGGATAGTGCCGTCCGCATCACCCATGTCCCGACCGGCGTGGTGGTGCAGTGTCAGGACGAGAAATCGCAACACAAAAATAAGGCCAAGGCGATGAAGGTTTTGCGGTCGCGCATTTATGAGGCCGAACGGCAACGGCAGGCAGATGAGCGGGCATCCGACCGAAAGACACAGGTCGGTTCCGGTGATCGGTCGGAGCGTATTCGCACCTATAACTACCCTCAAAGCCGGGTCACCGATCATCGTATCAATTTGACGCTCCATAAGCTCGACCGGATCGTCGAAGGCGAAGGCCTGGATGAAGTTATCGACGCGCTTATTGCCGAAGATCAGGCTGCTCGGCTTGCGGCTGCGTCATGACGATGCCAACGCGTCTCGATCGCTGCCTGGATGAAGCCGCACACAAGCTTGCGACCTCGGGGATCGAGGCGCCGCGTCGGGAGGCGCGTCTTTTGATGGGGCATTGTCTGGGGCGCGACCCGGCGCAATTGTTGGGCCCTCAAGCCGAAACAGTGTCCGAATCCGAACAATATTTCAGTCTTGTCGACCGACGCGCTCGACACGAGCCCTTATCTTACATTTTGGGGAGGCGCGAGTTCTGGAGTCTCGAATTCGAGGTCGGACCGGACGTCCTCGACCCCCGCCCGGACAGCGAAATTTTGGTCGAGACGGCGTTGCGATTCTGGCCGGAGGCGCCGGCGACCGCGCGTGTACTCGATCTCGGTACCGGAAGCGGCTGCTTATTGCTTTCGCTGCTGCACGAGCGCCGGCAGGCGAGCGGCGTTGGCATTGATTTTAGTTCTGCAGCTTTAGAGATCGCCAAGCGCAACGCGGCGAGTCTCGGCCTTGGCGATAGGACAATATTTTTGCAAGGTGATTGGGCAAGGGGCATAGGCGACAGATTCGATATTATTCTCGCAAATCCTCCCTATATCGCGAGCGATGAAATAGATGATCTAGAACCCGAAGTGGCGGTGTTTGAGCCGCTGTTGGCGCTGGATGGTGGCGCAGATGGGCTCGATGCCTATCGCCGGCTGGCGCCCGAACTGATGCGATTGACCGCACCGTCCGGCAAGACCTTTCTCGAGATCGGGGTCGGCCAAATGGAATCGGTAACCAGAATTCTCGAAGGTTCGGGAATGGAAGTATTTTCCACGTCGAAGGATTTGGCAGGACATACTCGGTGCCTCGCCGCGCAACCGCGAAAGCGGTCTTGAGTCAAGCGAAAAAAAAGGTTGGAACCGGACGCTGAACCGTCTACTTTCGCCTCGTCCTACTGAAGCCATGGGTGGTTTGGAACCATTCAATAGGACGCACCTTCGAATTCACCGATTGTCGAGGCTGTCCGCTTGGAAAGAGTGGTCGCTGCTAGATGTCGAGTGCAAACAAATCGAAGGCGCGGGTGGTGGGGCGCCAAACGCAACACACAACGAAAAGTGCTATGAGACAGGGTCAAGGCTCCAAACGCTCACGTAATCGCGGCGGTGGCAATCGTCGCGGCGGCCGGCAACAATCATTCGATAGTAACGGTCCCAGCGTCCGCATTCGCGGCAGTGCGCAACAAATTCACGAGAAATATCTGACACTTGCACGCGATGCCAGCTCATCGGGTGATCGTGTGGCGGCCGAGAACTATTCTCAGCACGCGGAGCACTACCACCGTGTCCTGGTGGCGGAAGCCGAGCAGCGCGAACAACGCAACAATCAACATGGCGGCCGAAATCAAAAAGGTAACGGCCGCGATCATAACGCCTCGAAATCCGACGATAAGCCGTCTGACGACGCAGTAATCGAGATGAAAAACGTCTCCGAATCCGGGAAAAAGGGCGAAAAATCCGAGAAATCCAAGAAATCGAAGAAATCCAAAGAGTCCGGCGACGTGGCGGTGGAAGCGATAGCCACCGAAAAACCGGCGGAAGACCAGGATCGCGCGGTCGGCGATTGATCCAAGATCGGTACCGATTGCGGGTACGCAAGGTGACGCAGGCTTTCCGGCCTGCGTTTTTTTTGGCTCGCGTAGGGAACTAAATGAAGCCGGACAGCGCCTTGCAGCAACTCGTTTCCTTTCCCATATGTGATATGCGGATGCCTAGAAAAGGATCTGCCAAAAACCCAGGAACCGACAGGCTTTGCTTCAGGACGAAGGGAGCTTAGGAGGGGTCGAATATGGAATTCGAGAATTATACCGACCGGTCGCGTGGATTTATTCAGGCGGCGCAGGCTGCGGCCTTAAGCGATAACCATCAACGGCTTACGCCAGAGCATTTGTTGAAGGTGTTGCTTGATGACAAGGAGGGGCTTGCAGCCAATCTGATCGCCGCTGCGGGCGGCAATTGGAAAAAAGCCTCGAAAGCTACCAAAGCGGAACTCGCCAAACTGCCTTCAGTGGAAGGTGAGGGCTCGGGCGAGCTTTACCTATCGAGTGAAATCGCCCGGCTTTTTCAACAGGCTGAAGAAATTACCAATAAGGCGGGCGATGAATTCGTCACCGCCGAACGAATGTTGCTGGCATTGGCTCTTGCCGAAGGCACGCCGAGTGCCGAAGTGCTGAAAGAGGCAGGTGTTACCGCGCAAGGCCTCAACAAGGCCATCAATGACATGCGCAAGGGCCGCAAGGCCGACAGCCGAGGCGCCGAGGGCCAATATGACGCGCTCGAAAAATACACCCGCGATTTGAATCAAGCGGTGCTCGACGGCAAGATCGATCCGGTTATCGGGCGCGACGAAGAAATCCGCCGCACCATGCAGGTGTTGTCGCGTCGAACCAAGAACAACCCCGTACTGATTGGTGAACCGGGTGTCGGCAAGACCGCTATCGTCGAAGGATTGGCGCAACGTATCGTCAAAGGCGATGTTCCCGAAGGGCTCGCGGATAAACGCCTTTTGACGCTCGATCTCGGCGCCTTGATAGCCGGGTCGAAATTCCGCGGAGAATTCGAGGAGCGTTTGAAAGCCGTACTCCACGATGTCTCCGAAGCCGCAGGTGAAATCATTCTTTTCATCGATGAGCTGCACACCTTGATCGGAGCGGGGGCAGCCGAAGGCTCCATGGACGCATCGAACATGTTGAAGCCGGCTTTGGCGCGTGGTGAATTGCATTGCGTCGGCGCCACGACCCTCGATGAGTACCGTAAACATATCGAGAAGGATGCGGCGCTGGCGCGGCGGTTTCAGCCGGTATTCGTTGCCGAGCCGACGGTGGAAGACACAGTGTCGATTCTGCGCGGTCTCAAGGAGAAGTATGAGGTCCATCACGGAGTGCGCATCACCGATGCCGCGATCGTTTCGGCGGCTACGTTGTCGAGCCGTTACATCACTGACCGGTTTTTGCCCGACAAGGCGATCGATCTTGTCGACGAGGCCGCGAGCCGGTTGCGGATGGAGGTGGATTCCAAGCCGGAAGATATCGATGAACTCGACCGGCGCATCATTCAGCTAAAAATTGAGCGTGAATCGCTGAAAAAGGAATCCGATAAGGCATCGAAGGACCGATTGAAGACACTGGAAAAAGAACTTGTCAGCCTGGAAACAGAGTCCGAGCAACTTACCGGTCGTTGGCGCGAGGCCAAGGACAAGCTCCACGGAGAGCAGCAGGTAAAGGAGGAGCTCGACGCGGCGCGGAACGAGCTCGATCAGATTTTGGTCAAGGCGCGCGAAACCGCGGACGAAAAACTGTTTCAGCGGGCCGGTGAGTTGGAGCAATTGATTTCGCAGCTTCAAAGCAGGATCGCCGAGGATGAGACGCCGGATGCACAGGCGGTGCTCACCGAAGAAGTGTCCGATCAACATGTGGCGGCAATCGTCTCGCGCTGGACCGGTGTGCCGGTCGATAAGATGCTCGAAGGCGAGCGCGAAAAGTTACTACGCATGGAATCGGTTTTGGGCGAGCGGGTGATCGGCCAGGAGGAGGCGATCGTCGCCATTTCGAACGCCGTGCGCCGGGCCCGGGCCGGTCTTCAGGATCCGAACCGGCCGTTGGGGTCTTTCCTATTTTTGGGGCCGACTGGTGTCGGCAAGACCGAACTCACCAAGGCGTTGGCGGCCTTCATGTTCGATGACGACCAGGCGATGGTACGGATCGATATGTCGGAATATATGGAAAAGCATTCGGTTGCGCGCCTGATCGGGGCGCCGCCCGGCTATGTCGGCTATGACGAAGGGGGCGCGCTAACCGAGGCGGTCCGCCGTCGGCCCTATCAAGTGGTGTTGTTCGACGAAATCGAGAAGGCCCATCCGGATGTGTTCAACGTCTTGCTGCAAGTCCTCGATGACGGTCGGCTCACGGACGGGCAAGGCCGGACGGTCGACTTCAAAAACGTGCTGATCATCATGACTTCCAACATGGGGGCGGAGATTCTCGCCAATCAGCCCGAAGACGAAGACTCCGATGCGGTTCGCGATCAAGTGATGGCGGTCGTGCGTGCGCAGCTCCGGCCGGAGTTTATCAATCGGATCGATGAAATGTTGCTCTTCCATCGGCTTGGTCGCGGCCATATGGGCGCGATCGTCGATATTCAACTCGGAACACTGCATGACATGTTGGCCGACCGCAAAATTACGCTCGACCTCGATGAGGCAGCCCGCGAGTGGCTTGCGGATAAGGGCTTCGATCCGGTTTACGGTGCCCGGCCGTTGCGGCGAGTCATTCAAAACGAGCTGCAAAATCCGCTGGCGACGGCGCTGCTCGAAGGCCGCATTGGCGACGATGAGACGGTGAGCGTTTCGGTTCGTGACGGTGGTCTAACCATAAACGGCGAAATCGCCAAGGCAGCGTGATCGAGTTGCGCTAAAAGCGCTGGCGATTTTTGAAGCTGGCGCTTAGGGTTTCGGCCATGATTCAAATCTCCAGTGCTTTCGACAGCGGCAATATCGAAGTGGTCTCCGCGGAACGGGCCGACGACGTACAATTGCGTATACGCCGGGACACCGCGTCGGACTTTTTCCAGTGGTTTTATTTCCGTCTTACCGGCGCACGGGGGGAGGCCTGCCGAATTCGCTTGTTGAATGCGGGCGAAGCCTCCTACGCCCGAGGGTTCGAGGATTATCGCGCATGCGTATCCGAGGACCTCGAAAATTGGCCTCGGGTCGAGACCGCCTATGACGGCAAGGAATTGACCATTGCATATGAGCCGGCGACGGATTCGGCCTATTTTGCATTTTTCGCGCCCTATCCATTGGAATTCGAGCGCCAGTTCGTAGCGAAATGCCAACAAAGCCATTTTGCGAGGCTGGAAGTGGTCGGGAAAACGGTTGAGGGGCGGGATCTCGACCTTCTGACCGTTGGTACGCCGGGCCCGGACAAACGTGTCTGCTGGGCGATAGCGCGACAGCATCCGGGCGAGACAATGGGCCCCTATTGGATGGAAGGATTTTTGACCCGACTCCTGGATGAGCATGATGCTGTGGCGGCGAGTGTCCGTGAGCGGGCTGTGTTTTATGTAGTTCCGAATATGAACCCTGACGGCGCGGTCCTCGGGAACCTCCGCACCAACGCCGCGGGTGCCAATTTGAATCGGGAATGGGCCGAGCCCAGCGAGGAAAAGAGTCCTGAAGTTCTTGCGGTGCGCGGGCGCATGGTGGAGACCGGTGTCGATTTTTGCATGGACGTCCATGGCGACGAGACCATCCCGCATAACTTTATATCCGGTGCGGATCACGTGCCCTCGGCGGATGCCCGAATGAAGAAATTGTTGGTGGATTTCAAAACCGCCTTGCTGGACGCCAGCCCGGACTTCCAAACCGAACATGGATATCCCGCAGTGTTTCAAGCAAACCTCGCGATTTGCGCGTCCAATCTCGCTGAGAGCTTCAAGTGTCTGGCAATGACGTTGGAAATGCCATTTGCGGACCATAACGACCGCCCGGACGCGACCTATGGCTGGTCGCCGGAGCGGAGCCGGGCATTGGGCGGGGACTGTCTCGAAGCGATTTCGAAGGTGCTCGACGACCTCCGCTAGGAATCGTCTTTTTTGGCTTCCAGCGCGTTCCGCTTACGTTGCGCTGCCACGGATTTGTCGATCCGGCGGCGTTCCACTTTGAAACGTTTGCGTTCTTTGCCTTTCAGCGTGATGCCAGTTGGGATGCGTACACCGCGCGGGTTCACGTGGCGATTTTTGTAAATGACTTCGTAGTGCAGGTGAGGTCCGGTCGAGCGGCCGGTTGTACCGATATAGCCGATAACGCGGCGTTGACGCACACGGATACCGGACCGAATACCGCGGCCAAATCCTTTCAAATGAGCATAGGCGGTTTTGTACTGTTTGCCGTGGCGGATCCGGACATAGTTGCCGTAGGAGCCGAAATATTTTGCTACTTCGATTACACCGTCTCCGGCGGCATAGACCGGTGTGCCCCGGGGAGCGGCGAAATCGACCCCTTTATGAAGTTTCGAATAGCCCAGAATCGGATGGCGTCGGCGCCCGAAGCCCGATGAAATTCGCGCGCCGTCGGTTGGCGTCGAGAGCAGGAACTTTTTCACGCTTTGGCCTTTGGGGTCGAAATAGTCGACTTTCCCGTTCTTGAGTTTGAAGCGATACAGCTTGATATCGCGGCGTTTCAGCTTAAGCCGAGCGTAAATCACCGGACCAATATCGGCGGTGGTTCCCGTTTCATCGGTTAGTCGTTCATAGAGCAGGGCGAATTTGTCGTTTCGCTTGATGTCGCGCTGAAAATCCACATCGAAACTGAAGACATTGATCAGGTTAATCAAAGCTGCGGGTGGAATACCTTCATCGGTACCGGCTTGATAAAGGCTCGATCTGATGTTGCCGGCGCCAAAGGCGAGACGACGGCCAAGCACCCGGTCATGGCGCTGGGCGACGAAGCCACCCTTACCGTCGCGAATGAGCGCGATATCTGTCTTGGCATCGGCGGTAAAGTCTATCGAGACCAAGCTTTTTTGCGTGTTTGGCGGTACGGGAGGCTGGATTTGGAGATTGAGCCGATGGCCGGGTTTTAAGCGCCTCGGCTTGAACGTCTTGGACAAGGCCTTGATGGCGCGGCCGGCTTCCTCTTTGCTGATACCGAATTTCGCCATAACCCGTCGGAGCGTATCGCCCGAGGCTATGGTGTATTCAGCGTCGATTGGCGGCGGCGGCGGATTTTTCGGTTCTTTGTCCTCTTCCTCGACGTCGCCCCAGGACGTGATTGGTGGCGGTGTCCCCTGCAGGAAGGGGCTGTTCTGCCAACCGACTCCGGGTTCG
>DLVK01000518.1:0-2616 GCA_003444235.1 Rhodospirillaceae bacterium | reverse complement strand
CGTGAAACACGCCGCCGTCGACCGGTTCGTGACGCCGGATGAATTCGAAAGCTATGCCAAACTTGCGCGCGCGAAAGGGTTCTTACTGGTCTCGTCCTCGCCTTTGACCCGGTCCTCGTACCACGCGGACGACGACTTCAGAAAATTACGAGATGCCCGCACCCGGGAGTTGGCTCGGGCCAAGGCTTAACCGGGCACGCTCGGTAACGCGATGTATCGCCATTCTGAACAGCGCCATCTCGCCCACCCGCCGGAAGCTATTTTTGATCTCGTCGCCGATGTATCGGCCTATCCTGAATTTTTGCCCTGGTGCACCGCCACACGGATTCTAAAGCAAAGCGAGAGCGAAATGATCGCGGAAATGGCCGTCGGGTATAAAGGCATCCGCGAAATCTACAAAAGCGACGTTCAACTCGATCGAGAGGGTTTAGCCATAGCCGTCAGCGCAATCGATGGCCCGTTCAAAACACTCGACAACCGTTGGCGGTTTTCGCCGTCGGAAGAGGGGGGCTGCGAAGTCGACTTTTCGATAGAATTCGAGTTTCGATCATGGCTGCTGCAGCGAGTTATAGGAGCGTTTTTCGAGCAAGCAGTAGGCCGAATGGTCGCCGCCTTCGAGGCGCGCGCAGACGCACTCTACCCAGCCAAGAATCCAGATTGAAGGCGCCTACCAACTCTCTGTTTTACTGATTTAATACGCGGCTCTACTCTCATTGAAGTAGACCCGTTACGGGTTTGCATTGATCGAAATCCAAGATCACTTGCTGGTGTGCGTTGTCTAGTCACCCACAAGATGTGGAAAACATGTTGCGTAAATCTAAATCAAAACCTATCATATTAGGCATCATATATATTTAGGGTGGTGGGACCTTAGAAGATGCCGAGATTTATCCGCGTAGAGCGGACTCTCAATATTTCGCTTATCAAGTCGCGGATCGAGATATGATCACTGCCGGGCAAATTCGCGCCGGTCGGTCGCTCATTGGTGCCAAGCAATCGGATCTCGCGAAAGCGTCCGGTATTTCGCTGGCCACATTGAACAATATCGAACGTGGTGTCGGCGATCCGCGCGCGAGTACGTTAGATGCTATCGAGACCGCACTTCAGGATGCGGGCGTCGAAATGAATGCGGATTCACTGACCGAAACAGTCCGGCTAACCACTCTTGCTCGCCCAAAAGCCTACGAAACCTTGTCCGCGAGCCAAAAGATTCTGGAACTGCTGGGTCCCGATTCATTGACTGTGGCCGATGAAATTCTGTTTTTTGCCAGACGCAGTGGTGAGGAGACCGAAAACGGCAATAATAGCGTCAAAATTGGCCTGCTGGTCGAATCGAAAGCGCGCCATATTCTCTTTGATCGCGTCAATTTTAGCGTCGAGAACGTGAGTAGGGTGGCGGAGATTTCCGGCATTTTGCTAGCGGCTTTTGCTTTCCATCGGCGTGAGTTGTTTTACGTAAAAAGAGTTTTTGAAGATACGACCGACGCCGAAGATCTGGACGCACTCGAACTGGTTCGGGCTGCGGACTGGGAAGCACTCGACCACCCGGCAGACTTCTTCGATGTGTTTTCGAACTGGGAAGAATTACTCGTTACTTTTGCCAGCCGGCCGGGCCATCCTCTGGCAGATCTGTCATCTTTGATCAACAAGTTTGAGCTTGGCTGAACAAAAGCGCTAATGCGGCCTCGACAGAAAGTCTCCGCACCTCATCGCGATCGCCGGGAAATAGATGTTTTTCCGCAATCGGCTGCGATCCTTCGAGGGCGCTTCCAATAAACACAAGTCCAACCGGTTTTTCAGCAGTACCGCCTCCCGGACCGGCAATACCGGTCACCGATACCGAAAGCGTCGCATTCGAGTGGGCGAGAGTTCCTTTGGCCATTGCCATCGCGACCTCTTGGCTTACGGCGCCGTGTTTTTCGATCAGCTCCATTTTAACGCCTAGACAACTGACTTTAGCCTCATTGGAATAGGTTGCGAAACCGCGGTCGAAAACATCCGATGAGCCCGAAATCGAGGTCAGAAGCGCGCTGATAAGCCCGCCTGTGCAGGATTCGGCGGTGCCCACCGTCAAACTTTTCGAACGACAAAGGTCCAGGAATTCAGCCGCCCGAACGGTCAAATCAGTGTCAAACATTACGCCAACCCCGCCTGATGGACGATCCAAGCAATTACCCAGAGGCAGAAAATAGCATAGAGCCCCGCCAGCACGTCATCCATCATGACACCAAGGCCACCTTTCAACTGGCGGTCGGCCCAACTAACCGGCCAAGGTTTTGAGATATCGAATAGGCGAAAAAGGGCGAAACCAACAACGAAATAAATAATTTGCGGTGGGGCAAACGACAACGTCAGCCACATTCCAGCAACCTCGTCGACGACAATTTCTGGCGCGTCGATGACGCCGACCTGTTGCTGATAATTCGCGACTGCCCACCAGCCGATTGCGAACACCGCTATCGTAGCTGCCAGCAACGCATAAGCGCCCCCGTAAATTTGAATTGGCCAGGCCACTAAGACCGCGGCGAGTGACGCGACGGTCCCGGGCGCCGGCCCCATTCGACCCAAATTTCCAACGGTAGATATTGCCGTAAATATGTTCATTTACAAATAGAT
>DLVK01000202.1:0-4153 GCA_003444235.1 Rhodospirillaceae bacterium | reverse complement strand
TCCGGGTGTGCCATTTCCGCATCGAGGAAAGATTGTGTGGTCTCAGCGGTTTCACGAGCCAATTCGACGCCTGCCCGGTCGAGCCAGGCGGTGGCAAACAGGATAAAGGCGTGGTCGTAAAGGTCGCGATCTTGATCCAGGGGGGCACCGTCTTCGGTCAATTTATGGAACCATCCACCGTCGGGGTGCCGACAATGAGAGCTGAGAAATTCGAAACCGCCTTGAGCCGCCGCCAAATCCGCCGGATTGCCGTGCTTCTGAAAGGCGTGGGCAAAAACAAAGCAAAGCCGTGCCTGCACCATGGTGCGTTTTCCGCCGTTGCTGGTTCCGGCACCGCTTTTGTCTAACGCTTCGTGAAACCCGCCAACGTTTTGATCGATCACGTGATGGCGCCAATGGGGCAGCGTGCGATCGAAATACCAATCGGAGAAACGCCTTACTGCGTCCGTCGATCCTCGGGCCATGTTAACGGTTCTGAACCTGCGCTGGGACAGTCGATGCCGACGTGGAGTCCGTTGGCGCATCAATGACGGCGATATCGCGTGTTTCGTTTTCGGCGAGGCGGGATTCGGCTGCCGCGAGCGCGTTCTCCAGCCGTTCGGCTCGCTTTTCGGCCTGCCGCGCGCGGCTCCATAACTTCGTTTTGCCGAGTGAAATCCAAACTCCTCCCAGTAGAAAGGCCAGGAACGCGGGCAGCAAAACGGCCAGCCCGGTTTGAATCGAAAAAGCGTGCGGAAAAGGCCAGAACTGGAGGGCGACCAAATTGCGATTAGAGATGGCGAAGATGACGCAAAGGACAATAAAACACGCGCCGATTACCCATCGCATCAAACCCATTGCCTAGTCTTGCGGCCTCTTGCGGTTGCGCGGTTCTATGGCAAAACCGCCAAACTAGCGGTTCAGCATTTCGCGTAGTTTCTTGCCGGTCTTGAAGAACGGTACTGCTTTCTTGGCGACATTCACGGTTTCGCCGGTGCGCGGGTTTCGGCCTAGCCGAGCATCGCGATGTTTGACCGAAAATGCGCCAAAACCACGCAGTTCTACCCGATTGCCATTTGCCAGCGCGGTCGAAATTTCGTCGAAAATCGTTGATACGATCCGTTCCACGTCGCGTTGATAAAGATGCGGATTGAGTTCCGCTATACGCTGAATTAATTGCGACTTCGTCATCTGCCAAAACCCCCCGGCATCAGAGCGTCCCCAATGCTTTCTGCGAGCGAAAAAATAGACTAAGGGAACCACATATAATGGCCAAGCGTGCCAGAGCGTTTACACCGCGTCAAGCGCTAACCCCGTAATTTCAGGAGATTTTTTGAAGAATTCTCGAGTGGGTGCCGCCTTATGGAAAGACGGCACCCTGCTCGGAGACACTCTTAAGAGTCGTCTTTTTTCTCTTCTTCGGCATCGGACGCCTGATCGGCGTCTTCACCTGCTGCGTCGTCGGCTGTCGCTTCGGCATCGTCGGAGGTATCCGCGCTTTCTTCCTCGGCGGGTTCCTCAGACGCTTCTGCGGAGTCGTCCGCGGCTTCTTCCGCCGCCGGTTCTTCGGCAGGGGCTTCTTCCGCGGTTGCCTCGGCAGCGGCCTCTTCGCCGTCGCCGCCTTCCTCTTCTTTCGATTTCAGCGCTGCGCCGAGAATATCGCCGAGTGAAGCGCCGGCATCGGAGCTGCCATATTCCGCCATCGCTTCCTTTTCTTCCTCGACTTCCTTCGCCTTGATCGAGAGGTTCAGCTTGCGGCTGCCCTTTTCGATGTTGGTAATCTTGGCATCGACCTTTTCGCCTTCGGCAAATCGATCCGGGCGCTGTTCGCCCCGGTCGCGAGAAAGGTCGGCGCGTCGAATGAAGCCAGTGATGTTGTCTTCGACACGCACTTCGATTCCATTGTCCTGAACCTTGGTGACGGTACAGGTGACGATCGCACCTTTCTTGAGATTGGCGATACCGGCTGCGAACGGATCGTCGCTCAGCTGTTTGATGCCGAGGCTGATGCGTTCCTTCTCAGTATCGATGTCGAGCACTTTGGCTTTGATTTGATCGCCCTTCTTAAAGTCGGCAATCGCAGCGTCGCCGGATTTCTCCCAATCGATGTCCGAGAGATGCACCATTCCGTCGATTTCGCCGGGAAGCCCAACAAACAATCCGAACTCGGTAATGTTTTTGACTTCGCCTTCGATTTCGGAACCCGCGGGATGGTTGGCAGCAAAGCTTTCCCAGGGATTGTCGATGCATTGCTTGAGCCCGAGGCTGATGCGGCGTTTGTTCGGATCCACATCGAGCACCATGACTTCCACTTCTTGGCTCGTGGATACGATTTTGCCGGGATGGACGTTCTTTTTCGTCCAGCTCATTTCGGAGACATGAACCAGACCTTCGATGCCCGGTTCGAGTTCGACGAATGCACCGTAATCGGTGATGTTCGTGACCCGGCCGGTAAAGCGCGCGTTCAACGGATACTTGGCGCCGACGCCGTCCCACGGATCGGACTCGAGCTGTTTCATCCCGAGACTGATGCGTTGGGTTTCGGAATTAAAGCGGATCACCTGCACATCGATGGTCTCGCCGACCTGCAACGCTTCGGACGGATGATTGATGCGCCGCCAGGCGATGTCGGTAACATGCAACAGGCCGTCGACGCCGCCGAGATCGATAAAGGCACCGTAATCGGTGATGTTTTTGACCACGCCTTTGAGGACTTGGCCTTCTTCTAGGTTTTCGATCAATTCGCTGCGTTGCTCTGCCCGGCTTTCTTCCAGCACCGCGCGGCGGGAAACGACGATGTTTCCTCGGCTACGATCCATCTTGAGGATTTGAAAGGGCTGCGGGTTGCCCATCAGGGGCCCCACGTCGCGTACTGGACGAATGTCTACTTGGCTGCCCGGCAGAAACGCCACCGCCCCTTGCAGGTCGACAGTGAAGCCGCCCTTGACGCGACCGAAGATAACGCCGTTCACACGCTCGTTGCGCTCGAAGGCTTTCTCCAATTCGATCCAGGCTTCCTCGCGGCGGGCTTTCTCGCGCGATAGCACGGCCTCGCCATTTTTATTTTCCATTCGCTCGAGGTAGACCTCGACCGTATCGCCGACATTAATTTCTGGAAGCTGTCCCGGCGCACCGAATTCTTTCAGCGGCACACGGCCTTCCGATTTTAGTCCGGCGTCAATGACGACAAAGTCGTTTTCAACCGAAACGACGAGCCCCTTAATTACACTGCCTTCCAGGCCGTCGGATGCACCCAACGACTCATTTAAAAGGTCTTCAAAACTTTCTTTTTCAGCTGCAACCGCAGGCATGATGTCCCGTAATCCTCTCTGGTTACTATCGTTGTCCAATGCCGAAATATTATTCGGCTTGATCCAAAAATTTGTTTCAATTACCGACGGCGGCCGAATCTATGGCCCGAAAACCGTCACTCCTTACTTCTTGTACCGCAGGGTCGCTTATGAACGCGCCTTAATGATTTCCATCGCGGTTTTAAAAACCGCATCGGCGTCTAGCTCCGACGTGTCCACCACCATCGCGTCAAGAGCGGGTTTGAGTGGCGCAACCGATCGCGATTGATCGCGTTCGTCCCGCGCCTTCATGTCCTGCAGGACGCGCGCATATATACTGGCCTCGCCGCGTGCAAGCAACTCCTTATGACGCCTATCGGCGCGCACTTCGGCCGACGCGGTAACGAACAATTTTACCTCCGCGTCGGGGCAGACGATTGTGCCGATATCGCGACCGTCGAGGACTGCGCCGCCTGCGCCTTCCGGTGGCTCGCTGGCAAATCGCCGCTGGAACTCGAGCAGTACTGTGCGCACCTCTTGGATAGCCGCTACTTTGGACGCAGCGCTCGCGGCGTCATCGCCAAATAGTGCATCGTTATCAAGCAGTTGAGAGTCGAGCGCTCGGGCCGATTCCAGCGCTGCATCGGGATCGGAGGGGTCCTTTCCCACCGCTAATACGTTTAGGCCGACGGCGCGATAGAGCTTGCCGGTATCGAGATGCGCGTATCCGAGCGCCTCTGCAATCTTGCGTGCAAGGGTGCCTTTGCCGGAGCCGGCGGGCCCGTCGATGGCGATAATCATCAGTTTGCCATTTCGGAGATTTTTCCTCCGAGGCGGTTCATCAACGGCACGAAATCGGGAAAACTGGTTGTAATCGCACGGGC
>DLVK01000092.1:0-9152 GCA_003444235.1 Rhodospirillaceae bacterium | reverse complement strand
AGATGCTCTAGCTATGGCAGAAGCCGATGGCCAGAAGGGTCACGGGCTGGGTCGACTGACAAATTACGCCGCCCAGGCCCGGAGCGGCATGGTCGACGGTCAGGCATCGCCCGAAATGACCGAAACCGGATCTGCCGGCGTCCGGATTGATGTCCGAAGCGGCTTCGCCTATGCCGCTTTCAAGCTGGCTCAGAAAACTTTGATCCAAAAGACGCCCGAAACCGGTATCGCCGCCGCGGTTATCGCCAACTCGCATCACACCGGCGTCGTCGGCCATCTTGTGGAACCGTTGGCGGATGCCGGCCTAATCGGGCTCTATTTCGGCAATGGGCCCGACGCTATCGCGCCCTGGGGCGGCAATCGAGGCCTGTTCGGCACCAACCCTATCGGTTTCGCCTGCCCACGCCGGTCGGCGCAGCCATTGGTCATCGACCTCTCCTTAAGCAAAGTCGCTCGCGGCACCATCAGCGTCGCCCAGCAGAACGGCGAGAAAATTCCCGAAGGCTGGGCTTTGGATGAGGGCGGAAACCCAACTACTGACGCGGATGCGGCCATGGCCGGCACCATGCTGCCGCTGGGCGATGCCAAAGGAGCCCAGCTGGTGTTGATGGTTGAAATCCTAGCCGCCGCACTGTCTGCATCTAATTTCGGCTTCGAGGCCAATTCCTTTTACGCCAGCGATGGCGACCCGCCCCACACCGGACAATGCTTGATCGCCATCGACCCCGAAAACTTTTCCAGCGGCGCGTTCCTCGACCGGATGGAAACTCTTATCGACGCAATTCTCGATCAACCGGGCACACGGTTGCCCGGTGCGCGGCGCTACCAACTTCGAGCGAAAGCGGAGCGGGATGGCGTGGAAATTTCGGCCTCTCTATTTGCCGAACTGAAAGCCCTCGACGGCGCCAGCCTAACCGAACGCTGAGCGCAGACAATTAACCGGGCAAGCCGAATAACCTACTAGATGCAGTGTTCGTTGGGCGTGTGAAACCGCTAGATATTGTGGCTCTATGGGCAGAAATAGAGCGAATGAGAGCCTTAACTCTTTTCCAGTTCAAGATAAATTTGATTATATGTCATGTAGTTGCGACTAAGTCGCTTTGAAATTCTTTTTATTCTAGAAAAGTCAACTGCATACGAAGGCAAAAATGCCGCCTCGACAGATAGAAAAACTACATTTGAAGCGGACAAATCTGGCGAAAATTACGGCTTTTAGGCCTTTGGTTATGCTTCAGCGATGATCGGATTGCGCAACAATCCGATACCCTCGACCTCGACTTCGCACACATCCCCAGGAGCCATGAAAATCGGCGGGTTACGCACGAACCCTACACC
Organism: Rhodospirillaceae bacterium; assembly: GCA_003444235.1. GTDB lineage: Bacteria > Pseudomonadota > Alphaproteobacteria > UBA8366 > UBA8366 > UBA8366. Next base: position 7,817 of record DLVK01000092.1, on the reverse strand, counting down.
GGGCGGCGTACCGGATACGATCACATCGCCGGGTTCGAGGGTCATCACGTCGGTGATGCCTTCGATCAATTCCGGAACTTTAAACATCATGTCGGATGTATTGCCGTCTTGTAGCGTCTCCCCGTTGAGCCGGGTCTGAATTTTGAGACCATCGCCACCGGCCGGCACCTCGTCCGCGGTGACCAGTTCGGGCCCAAAACCGCCCGAGCCATCGAAGTTCTTTCCCGATGTCCAGGTCTGGCTTTTGAATTGATAATCGCGCACAGAGCCTTCGTTGAAGACCGAGTAGCCGGCCACCAGTTCGAGTGCTTGGGCGCGCGGCACGTTGCGACCGACGGCACCGATAACGACAACCATTTCCGCTTCATAGTCGAATTGCTCCGATGCTTTCGGTGCGATCAAAGGCTGCCCGTGACCGACGAGAGTCGTCGCCACACGCAGAAACAGGATCGGGTAATCGGGCTTTTCGAGCTCTGTTTCCGCCGCATGGTCTTCGTAATTGAGGCCGACGCAAATGATCTTGCCCGGATTCCAGACTGGCGGATGATAGGTGATGTCCTCAAGCGGACGAACCGCATTGGCCGGCGGGTTTTCCGCGAGCGCGGTGAGCCGGTCCATCGCCGCCTCGCCAGCCCCCAGCAGGCCTGGCGTATCTGAGGGCAAATCGGGCGCAGCTTCGGAGAGATCGATCAGTTCCGAGCCTCGCTTAAGTCCAAGCGTGGGTGATCCATTCTTATCGAAAGCCAAAATCCGCATAGTTTCCTCTGATCCCGATTTTTATGTTGTTGCTTTGCGCTTCAGAACCTGACCGTTCAATTCGCCGGTCATTTTTCCTTCGGCCATCGCCGCAACCCCGCCGACCAACACCCAATCGATACCGAGCGGATGCTGGCGCGGGTTCTCGAACGAATTGTTCTCGCGAATGGTGTCGGGATCGAAAATGGTGATGTCCGCCTTATAGCCGACGCGTACGTACCCGATGTTCGGCAGTTTCAACGTATCCGCTGTCAGGCCGGTCATTCGCCGTACGCCTTCTTCCAAGGACAACACTTGTTGTTCGCGTACGTAGGTGCCGAGAACCTTAGGGAAAGTGCTGTAAAGCCTGGGATGCGGCTTAGCGCCTGCGTCGATACCGTCGCTGCCGATCATGGTGTAGGGGGACGACAGGACGTGGATCAAATCCTCTTCGCAACTATTCACGCCAAGCCGACCCACATCGCCTTTCTCCGCGAGCAACAAATCCAGCACGAAATCGAGGCAGGGCATGCCACGCCGTTTCGCCGCCTCGGCAACCGATAGGCCTTCCAGGTCGCGATTGCCGTCGCTTTGCACGCAGGCAATGAGAATGTTCTCGTAGCCCAGCACCTCGATGCGATTCTCCCAACCCTCGATACCCTCTTCCACATCCTTGGCGATCCGCGCCCGCGCTTCGCCGCTCTGGAGCCGCCCCAATACATCGTCCAACGTACCGGTTAACGCCCAAGGGGGCAGAATGGACATCATCGTCGAGGCTCCGGTCGTATAGGGATAAGCATCGGAGAAGGTCGCTGTGCCTTCGGCCCGCGCCCTATCCAACAGCTTCATGGTCTCCTTGACCTTGCCCCAGTTGCGTTGGCCGATGGTCTTGTGATGCGAAACCAGCACCGGCAAGCGGCCTTTACGGCCGATATCCAAAGCCTCTTTCACGGAGTCCACCAAACCGTCGACTTGATTGCGGAGATGAGTGACATAGAGCCCCCCACTGGCACCGGCTGTCTCCGCCAACGCCACCACTTCCTCTGTATTGGCAAACAGTCCCGGCGCATAGCAGAGGCCGGTCGATAGTCCGATCGCGCCCTGATCCATGGCATCTTTGACGTATCCCCGCATCAGATCGAGTTCCCGGTCGTCAGCCTGCCGGTCTTCATAGCCGAGCACCGCGTTTCGGACGAAACCATGGCCGATCAAACTCGCGACATTGACCCCGGTACCCTCATCTTCCAACGCGCCCCAATAACCGGCGAGGTCCGACCAATGCCAATCCACTTCCGGGTGCGCGAAAATCGGCTTGGCGTGTTCTTGGATGGTATCGCGTGTTTCCTTCACCATCGGGAACACCGACCAACCGCAATTGCCGATCACTTCCGTCGTCACGCCCTGACACGCCTTGCATTCGGCAGTCGGATCCGCAAGCAAGGCAAGGTCCGAATGACAATGGGAATCGATGAACCCGGGGGCGACGGTACGATCGGCGGCATCGATCCGCTTATCGGCGGTTTCCCCGGAAAGGTTGCCTATCTCGGCAATCCTTCCGTCCTTTACCGCGACGTCCGTCCGACGGCCGGCTTCACCGGAACCGTCGACGACCGTACCTCCTTCGATAATCAGATCGAACATTTCCACCCCATTGGCGCAACTACCGCCGTGCATTCGATGCGACCGGACGGTACCATGACGGTTCCGAACTCTAAAGCAGGCGACCGGTCATGACCGGCAAATTTTTAGTTTTCTGTCGCTTATTTTCGGCCGTCACCTGTTTGATGGCCGCAACGTCGACCTTCGCTCAGGAGTTTGATCCCACAGAAGCCGATTTCAACCGCATGCGGTCACTAATGATCGAAGAACTCCGGCGGTACGCAGTGCTTGCGAGCGTCGAGACCGGGATCAAGGAGTTCGACGACGCGGTTTTAGAGGTGATGGGCGTCGTGCCGCGCCATGAATTCGTGCCGAAACGCATCCGGCGCTACGCTTACCTCAACACGCCATTGCCCCTCGGACACGATCAAAACATCTCCCAGCCCTATATCATCGCGCTGATGACGCATCTTGCTCGGGTGGAGAAAAGCGACGTCATCTTCGAAACAGGAACCGGTGCCGGCTATCACGGCGCGATCCTGTCTCGGCTCGGAAGTCGGGTCTTCAGCGTCGAGGTGGTCAAGCCGCTTGTCGCAGGTGCCAAGGCACGGCTCAAAGACCTCGGCTACGACAATATCGAGATCAAGCATGGAGTTGGATATTACGGTTGGCGGGAGAAAGGCCCTTACGATGTCATGATCATCAAAGAAGCGATCCATCATATCCCGCCGCCATTACTAAACCAGCTCAAGCGCGGCGGGCGCATGGTCGCGCCGGTGGGTCCGCTCGACGGCGCTCAAATGTTGAAACTGATCGAAAAAGATGCCGAGGGTAAAATCACCGAACGTGCGATCCTGCCCGTACAATTTTCTCCGCTACAGGGGGGCGAGCGGATTTAACGTCCCTCGAACTCGGGCTTTTTCTTAGCGAGGAATGCCTCGATCCCAGCCTTGAAGTCTTCCGTCCCCATGGTGACATAGGTTTCGTCATGTTCGTCCTTGCCGATCGGTGTCGGGTCGGTCAGGCGCCGAATGAATTTTTTGTTTAGGCGCTGCGCAATCGGTGCACCTTCGGCGATACGGGCTGCTGTGGCGTAGGCCTCGTCTTCGACGTCACCGTCGGCAACGATGCGGTTGATGAACCCAAGGTCCTTTGCCCGTTCCGCGCCGATCACTTCGCCCTCGAGCAATATCTCTCGCGCCGCCGCCGGGCCCACAACTTCCATCACCCGCGCCAACTCACCGTAATGCATGCTGATGCCAAGCCTCTTGATGGGCACACCGAAGCGGCTGCTTTCCCCGCAAATTCGCAGATCGCAGCATGCGGCCACCTCCATGCCACCGCCAACGCAAACGCCTTCGATGAGCGCGACCGTGGGATGGATGCATTCGTATATCCCGTCCATGGCGTGATCGATGATACGGTGATACTCGGCGGCTTGTTCGGGATTCGACCGTTCCTCGGCGAACCGCGAAATATCGGCACCTGCAGCGAAGGCTTTCCCCCCTGCCCCACGCAAGACCACGCAACGCAACTCCGTGTCTTTCGACAGCTCAGCCATGACATCGCCGAGCCCGTTCCACATCTCCTTGTCGAGCGCGTTCAGCTTGTCGGGGTTATTGAGCGTGACCGTGGCGATATATCCGTCCCGCTCGGTTAGGACTTTTTCGGTCATTGCATCCTATTCCGGCGCCGCATTCCCGCCATGGGCAAGGTAATCCAGCGCGGCGGCAACTCCGTTCTTGCCGTGGGGTACGCCGGCGATACCGAGCCCCATCTCGACGCCGCAGAGCGTTCCCGCAAGCATCAACTCGTTGAAGTCACCGAGATGACCGATGCGGAATACCCTGCCCGCTACCTTGCCGAGACCGTTACCGAGCGACATGTCGAAATTCTCGAGGACTACTTTCCGATACGCATCCGCATCGTGCCCTTCCGGCAAAAACACGGCGGTCAATACGTCCGAGTAAGCTGCCTCGTCCGCGCAAACAATTTCCAGATCCCAAGCTCGCACCGCCCGTCGGGTGGCTTCGGCGAAGCGGGCGTGACGGGCGAATACATTATCGAGCCCTTCCTCGAGCAGCATCGCCACCGCTTCTTTCAGGCCATAGAGCAGATTGGTCGCCGGCGTGTACGGGAAGTATCCGGTCGCGTTCATCTTCAACATTTCGTCCCACGACCAATAGGATTTCGGTATCCCCGCATTTTCCGAAACCCGCTTTGCCTTTTCACTAATCGCATTGAAACTGAGACCCGGCGGCAGCATCAGACCTTTTTGCGAACCCGCGACGGTAACGTCGACACCCCATTCATCGTGGCAATAGTCGATCGAGCCCAATCCGGAAATCGTATCGACCATTAGGAGCGCCGAATGGCCAGCGGAGTCGATCGCCCGGCGCACTGCGGCGATGTCATTCACGATTCCGGTCGATGTCTCGTTATGAACAATGCAAACCGCTTTGATGTCGCCTGCACTGTCGTCATTCAACAAAGCTTCCAACTCGGCCGGGTCGACCGGATGGCGCCAATCACCTTCGATGAATTGCGGTTTGAGGCCGATCCGTTCCGCTAACGCTTTCCAAAGCGTTGCGAATTGACCGGACTCGTACATCACCACCCTGTCGCCGGGCGACAACGTATTGACCAAAGCCGCCTCCCAAGCACCCGTGCCTGAAGACGGATAGATGATGACATCGCTTTCGGTCTTGAAGACCTGCTTGATGTCGTCCAGCACACCGCGCGCCATAACGCCGAAGTCCGGCCCGCGATGATCCATGACCGCGTTGTCGATGGCGCGCAATATCCGGTCCGGCACGTTCGATGGCCCCGGAATTTGCAAAAAATGTCGCCCGCTGCGTTGGCTCATGTTTCTTCCCTCACTGATTTTTCAGCCAATTTCCACTTTGCATACAATTATTGGAAATGCAATCGAGATTTTTATAGCATAAATAACAGTTAGTTAATTCTTTTTCTAAGGTGTGACTTTTATTTTGCATACAATTTTGAACTCTGACATACTCGCCGAAACGAACCTTATACAGGGAACCATCCGTTGACGCATCTGCATCCCATCGTAAGCGACGACAAGGCACGGGTTGGCGATAGCGCATTGGCCCGCCGGCTCGGCCGCGCGCTCGAGGGCGAAGTGTTGTTCGATGCTTTCAGCCGCGGCCGTTACAGCACCGATGCGTCCCACTATCAGATCGAGCCGATCGGCGTCGTGGTCCCGAAATCGGTCGCCGATATCGAGGCGGCGATGGAAATCGCGCGGGAGGAAAACATCCCGATCTTGCCGCGCGGCGGCGGCACGTCCCAATCCGGCCAAACCATCGGCGAAGCCTTGGTGATCGACGTCAGCAAGCACCTGAACGGCGTCATTGAGTTCGACCCCGACGCGGAGAGTGTCACGGTCGAACCGGGCATTGCCCTCGATCAATTGAACGCACTCCTCAATCGACATGGTCTGAGTTTCATGGTCGATGTGTCGACCTCGAGCCGGGCCACAATCGGTGGCATGACGGGGAATAACAGCTGCGGCTCGCGCTCGATCCGCTACGGCACCATGCGCGACAATGTTCATTCGATCGACGCCATTCTCGCCAATGGCGAGGCGCATCACTTCGGCGAATTGCCTGCCGATCTCGAAGGCAGCGACCTCCCCGATTCCTTCAAAGGGCTTGCTCGACAATTGCTCGATTTCGGCAATCGCGAGACGGATGAAATACTCGCGCGCTTTCCCCGACTGATGCGCCGGGTGGGCGGCTACAATATCGATGCGTTGGTCCCTGGCGCCTCGAACCGGCCGGGCGGCGGCTCGGTCAATCTCGCTCATCTTTTGGTCGGCTCGGAAGGAACTCTCGGTTTCTCTACTCGGATCAAACTCGGACTCCACCGCCAGCCTTCCCGCAAGGTTCTCGGTATCTGCCATTTCCCCACATTCTACGAGGCGATGGATTCGACCCAGCACATCGTCAAACTCGACCCAAGCTCGGTGGAGTTGGTCGATCGGACGATGATGGATTTGGCGCTCGAAATTCCGCTTTTCCGGCCGACAATCGAGAAATTCGTGCGTGGCCGGCCGGATAGTCTGCTTTTGGTCGAGTTTGCGGGCGATAGCGAGGACGAGCAAATCGCCAAACTCAAAGACCTGGACAGGTTGATGGGTGACCTGGGTTTCCCCAACGCGGTCGTCGAAGCGATTACGGGAGGAGATCAGAAGGAATTTTGGGAAGTGCGTAAATCCGGCCTCAACATCATGATGTCGATGAAGGGCGACGGCAAACCTATCTCCTTTATCGAAGATTGCGCGGTCCCGCTCGAAGATTTGGCCGAGTATACCAGTCGCCTTACGGAGGTTTTCAAAAAACACGGTACCGATGGCACTTGGTACGCCCATGCCTCGGTCGGCTGCCTCCATGTGCGACCGGTGGTTAACCTCAAAGAGCCCGAGGGGGCGAAAAAGATGCGCGCCATCGCCGAAGAAGCGTTTGACATGGTGCGCGAATACAAAGGCTCCCATTCCGGTGAACATGGCGATGGGCTCGTACGGTCGGAATTTCATCGGAAAATGTTCGGCGACCGCATGATCAAGAATTTCGAACAAGTGAAAGACTTGTTCGATCCAAAACAATTTCTAAATCCCGGCAAAATCGTCCGCGCTTCCAAGATGGACGATCGGTCGCTGTTCCGCTTCAAGCCCGGTTACAAGCAACTGCCACTGGACACCACGCTCGATTGGTCGGATTGGGGCAGCTTCGCGAGCGCAACCGAGATGTGCAACAACAACGGCGCCTGCCGAAAGAGTGACGCCAATGTAATGTGCCCGTCTTTCCGTGCCACCGGCGATGAAAAGGATCTGACACGGGGCCGCGCCAATTCGCTTCGCCTGGCACTTTCGGGACAACTCGGCTCTGACGCGCTGGTGAGCGACGAGATGGCCGACACCATGGCGCTTTGCGTTAGCTGCAAGGGCTGCAAACGCGAATGTCCGACCGGCGTCGACATGGCGCGCATGAAAATCGAGTTCCTGCATCATTACAAAAACCGTCATGGCTATTCGCTACGGGACAAGCTGGTCGCCCACCTGCCGGACTATGCTCCCTACGCCGCCAAGCTTCCGTGGTTGGTGAATGCACGCAACTGGATGCCTGGCGCGGCGAAACTGACCGAGGCTGCCACCGGCTTTAGCGCCAAGCGCAAATTGCCCCGCTGGCGGCGCGATTGGTTTAGGACCGAAGAAGAGCCCAAAGGTCCCATTAATGGGCGGGAAGTAGTGCTGTTGGCAGACGTCTTCAACGCCTACTTCGAGCCGGAAAATCTGCGAAGTGCGCTCAAGGTGCTGACCAAAGCCGGATATCGCGTTCATATCCCGGGGAAAGACGGTGGCCGCCCTCTCGATGACGGACGCACGCTGTTGGCCGCCGGCATGATCGAAAAGGCTAAGGAACGAGCCCGCGAGGTGCTCGATATCCTCTATCCGTTCG
>DLVK01000547.1:2929-3507 GCA_003444235.1 Rhodospirillaceae bacterium | reverse complement strand
TATGGGCGATCCGCACTATCTCAAAGGCTGGCATGCGACCGCCACGGTTGGGCATTTCGGTGCTGCTGCCGGCACGGCGCGTCTACTTGGCCTCGATGCTGAAACAACCGCCTACGCGTTCGGCATTGCCGGTACTCAGGCCGCTGGCCTCAAAGCCAATTTTGGCACCATGTGCAAACCGCTTCATGCGGGCAAGGCAGCGATGAACGGTCTCATGGCCGCCGAGTGGGCCAAGCGCGGATTCGATTCCCGCCCCAATATCGTCGAACGCGATAACGGTTTCGCCAAAAATTTCGATGGAATTTGCGACGAAGATGCAGCGCTCGATGGGCTTGGTGATGATTTCCATCTTTCCAACCTGTTGTTCAAGTACCACGCCGCTTGTTACGGCGTGCATTCTCCGGTCGAATGCGCGAAGCGCATCTCGGCCAATCCCGCCTACGATGCGGACAAGGTGGAGAAAATCGAAGTTCATCATGCAAGCCGCCTCAAAGGCATGTGCGATCAAGCGAAACCGGCGACCGGGCTCGAAATCAAATTCAGCCTGTATATGACCACCGCTCTGGCATTGGCTGGCG
>DLVK01000547.1:1123-2614 GCA_003444235.1 Rhodospirillaceae bacterium | reverse complement strand
CTGGCGAAGATACCGGTAGCCTCGAAATCTATAGTGCCGAAACCGCGGCACGTGAGGATCTGGTCCGGCTTCGCGACAAGGTCACGCTAGTCGCAAAAGACGATTTCACCCCCAACCAGTCCGAGGTAATCGTCCATCAAAACGATGGCACGGTACTCCGCGAAACCGACGATCTCGCCCACCCGAATAGGGATTTGGATAATCAGTGGGACAAGCTGCAGGCAAAATTCCGTGCTTTGGCGATACCTTTGGTCGGCGAAGCCAACACCGAAAAGGCAATCGCCGCTGTCAACGACCTTGAGAATCAAAACTCGGTCACGGAGATCACCAGCGCGCTCACCACGCTTACCAAGTAACGATTTGCGCAAATCGGCCCGCGCCTGCTTTTAGCGCGGGCCGGTTTTCGTTCTTAACAAAGAAAAAGATAAATAAAAAATACAAATACTTGTGCTTTATTTCAGATATAACCCGAAATTTAGTAGCGTTAAATATTGTATTTAATAAATATTCGTCAGTTTCTCTTTCCAAAATCCGATAGTCATGGTAAATATTCGCTAAATTGGTCTTGCGAATAATTGCTTTTGCACGGCCTTGAACAGAAATTACGACCGTCCACACTAAAAATAGGGCGGCAGTTTGGAGCACTACGTGTCGGCAGAGACCAAATCCGGCGACGAAAGTTTTACGCAGACCCGCGTGCAACGGGCGCTTGCGCTCGTGGTGGCGTCGGGCTTCGCAGCAGCTTTTCTGTTTGTCGCGTTTCCGGAAATCGACCTTTGGATTTCCGAGCAGTTCTTCATCATGCCGACAATGTTTGCCCTGACCCATTCCGCCGATAGGCTCGAGATCATCGGTTATATTCGCCAAGCTGGCTTTCTCATCACCCGCATCACCATGGTCGGGCTCCTGGTGATGATCGTGCTGGCTTGTCTGTTACGCCACTCCCCGCTCCGCCATTACCGCAAGAAACTTGCCTATATATTTCTCTGCTTCGCCATTGCGCCTGGCATTATCGTCAGCGTCGTGCTGAAGGAAAATTGGGGCCGAGCGCGACCGTCGCACATCGTCGAATTCGGCGGGAAAAAGGAATATACGCCGCCGATGATGAGGGCCAATCAATGCACGGGAAACTGTTCGTTCCCGTCCGGTGAAGCGGCATTCGGATTTTGCTTTTTGGCTTTTGCCATGGTCGCCCGACGACGCAAGTTTTGGGTAAAAATGGCCCTTGCCTACGGCGCTTTTTTTGCCTTTCTCCGTGTCGCCGAAGGTGGGCACTTCACCAGCGACGTGACATTTTCAGCGCTTATCTCGGTCCTTACCTGCTTGCTGCTTTATCGATACATGTTTGAACGCGCCTATGGCTACCCAACGGTTGCAGACTGGACCGAACGCCGTACCGCACCCGCAATCGGCAAATTCAACGATATTCGTAACCGTTTGACCTCCAGCCGCTCGACAGTGGCGGTAGACTGGCCGTTACCCGTGGATACG
>DLVK01000547.1:0-811 GCA_003444235.1 Rhodospirillaceae bacterium | reverse complement strand
CCCGTGGATACGAGCCGTATCACACCGAAACAACCGGCAAACGATCCCGGTGATGAAAACACTCAAATTGATAGAGAACCGCTCGCGACCGTCGGCACCGGCACCGGCGTGCAACAAGTGCGGCCTATCCGGAAGAACTGACAACCTCGAATGAATGCAGTATCAGTCGAAAAACGGAAAAAAACGATGAGACCCTGGCACCGTAAAGCAACTTTCGGATTTATCTTTTCCCTGGCCATGTTCGCGCAATTGGCCACGCCAACGACTGCACGAGCTCAGGACCCGGCGGTCTGGTACATCGCCGGCGCAGCGCTGACGACCGTGCTCCCCGGTTTCGTATTCGACTTGCCGCAACCTGACGCGGACCGCTCCTACGCTAAAATGAGCGCTGGTTACTTCGATGCGGTCGACGACGAAAACACCGCCTTCGATTTCAGCATTGAGTATCAACCGGGCTGGACCTGGTTTCGCATAAAGCCGTTGATCGGCTTCTCCGGCAACACCGACGGCAGTTTTTACGGCTGGCTATCCGCATCCCATGACTTTCACATCACCAAACGGTTTGTGGTCAATTTCAACATTGGGCCCGCCTTTTATATCAGCGGTAAAGACGCAAAGAATCTCGGCAGTGCTGGGGTGCTGAGGTCCGGCTTCGAGGTCGGTTACCGCTTTGACGATGGCATGCGGATAACCGGTAGCTTCCACCACATGTCCCACGGCAAGCTGCTCAACGACACGACCAATCCCGGCACCGAGATGATTGGCCTAAATCTCAGCGTCCCGCTGAATTAGGCTTCGTCACAGGTTTCCA
>DLVK01000452.1:0-7645 GCA_003444235.1 Rhodospirillaceae bacterium | reverse complement strand
ACGCCTGTTTGTTTGATACCCATTGCGGTGGCGCGGCGTTTTTCCGAGAAGGACTGAAACACGCCTTTTGCAGTTGCCGGATTGATCGCCGAATAGCCCCAGCCCATTAGAAATAACGCCAGGTACGCGAACCAGATATTGGCGGCATAAAACAGCAAAATCGCTGCACCCAAAAGCACCCCATGGGAGACAAGCAATCCGTTCCGGACGCCGATCCGGTCGATCATGTTGCCGTTGGGAATGGAAAATACGGTCTGACCGATGCTGTAACTGGTGATCAAAAAAGCGACGGCGGTATAGGGCACGTCGTAGAAATCCTTGATCACCGGCACCATCACTGTCACTGCCGTGCTGTGGACGGTACCCACCGTGTGCGCGAGCGTGAATATGACAAGCGGCAGTTTCCAACCGCCGGTCGCGGTGGTTTCGGATGAGGTGTCCTGCACCGACTTTTCCTAAAATAGTGACCCCTGAACGGGAGCGTTATGCATCTGGCGGCGACGTGACCACTTGTTCATAGGGATGCCGTTTGGTGATGCCGCCAATATGGGCGAAGACATCGAGCGCGCGTTCGTAGGATTCCGGAGAAATTTCCACCGCCGGATCCCAGTTCCCGAGCTCCTGGTAGGCCTTGAGGCATTTTATTAGTGCCGGTTGGCCGATACCCTCGAAATATCCATCCTCGATGCGCGCGATCTCTTCGGCGGGCGTTTCGATACAAAACTTCCGTGCTTTGCGATAGGCACGCATGAAAGCCTTGGCTTCGTCCGTGGCCAGCCATTCGGGCGAGGCGGCGAGGCTGGAGAAGGCAACCGGTCCGATCGCTTCACCGACCGAGGCCACCACATGTCCGACGCCTTCTTCTTCGAGTTGTTGCGGTGCAGGACCTTGGAAATGGGCATAGTCCGCCCGGCCCGCCCGGAAACCCGCTTCCATGGAATCGGAACCGCCTAGGTCGATGGCGTCGATCGCATCGAACTCGATACCGGATTGGTGACACGCGAAACGGAACATCGCCAATGGCTGGCCGCCATGATCGACGATCATTTTCTTACCTTTGAGCTTCTCCCAGCTGAAGTCGGGGTCCGGCTCCTTGGCGATGATGAAAAAGCCGTCCTTGAGATTGATCTGGGCGAAATGCTTCATCGGCGCGTCACCCCCTTTTTCGAGCGGCGCCCAGCATGCGGACACTGCCGATTGGGTGACGTTCACCGTACCATCCTTGATCATCGCTATCGCCGGGTGCTCTGGCGTCGCGATTTTGTAGTCGGGCTCTAGTCCTTCTTCCTTTAAGAAGCCGCACGCGATGGTCGCGATTAACGGACTGTAGAATGCCGAATACCGGCTGAAACCGATGCTTATTTTGGCCACCAAAACCTCCCTGGTACGATGTGCTTAAGCAGGCGGGGTGCCCGCCAACATGGTGCGATATAATAGGCGTTTTTCGTCTTCCGCGTAATCCGCGGTTGCCGCGTGTAATGTAGCGCGGTCGTCCCAAATAACGAAATCGCCCTTTTGCCATTTGTGACGGTATTGGAAAGCGGAATTCTCGGTGCAGTGATCGTAAAGGCTGCGGAGCAGTTTCTCGCTATCTTCCGGAGCCATGTTGGCTACGACGTCAGTCATGGCCTCGTGCACGTAAAGACCTTTGACGCCGGTTTCGTCGTGGGTGCGCACGATGGGATGGGTGACCGGTGGCGTCTGTTTCATTTGCTCTGCCGATAATGACGGCACTTTGCGGCCGCCACGGTCCTTACCGTAAAAATGCACCGCCGACAGAGCGGCTATGTTGGCCTTCGTTTGGTCAGGCAGCTTTTCATAGGCAAGTTGCATGTTGACGTAACGCGTGTCGCCGCCGCTTTTCGGCACTTCCACCGCGTAAAGCGCGGTTGCTTTCGGAGGTACCGCGATAAAGCTTTCGTCGGTATGGAACATGGTGCCGCGAACGATCCGTTTGCCATCATTGACGTCCCGATCCTCGCTCGAGACGACACCCGCTTCCGGATGCCCGTCGACGCGGTAGGACTGCATGTGTTGCACCTTGGGTTCGCCGAAATGCCGCGAGCCGTCGAGAAACGCACCCACATCGACGAAATGTTGGTCGCGGACGCACACCAGCAGGTGGTCCAGAAATGCCTGGTAGAGGGTCTCACGTGTGGTTGCGTCGAGCTGCTGGTTGAGATCGACACCGCGTATCTCGGCCCCCATGACGTCGCTGAGCGGCGTGATCTCCATGCCTAGACCGGCCGGTCGCCCTCGACCATCATGCGGTAGAGCTTACGGAACTGCGACTTGTCGTAATCCGTGGTCGCCTGATGCAGGGCCTGACGGTTGTCCCAAATCACCATATCGCCGACGCGCCACTGGTGATGATAGTGGAATTCGGGATTGTCCGCATGGGCCATCAGTTCATCGAGTAGCGGATCGCTTTCTGACCGGTCCATCCCGACGATACTCTCGAGCCGGGTGGTGGAGAGGTAAAGCGACTTTTCGCCGGTCGGCAGGTAAGTCCGCACCAAGGGCTGGGGCACGCCGTCGAATTTGGCGCGCACGTCTTCTTCGTCGCTGAGTTTGATGCTGGGCACCTTCTTCGGGTTGCGGTCGCTGTAATATTTGTGCAGGCCCTGAAGCCCGGCGATCCGCTTTTTCGTCTCCTCCGGCAAAGCGCGATATGCGGAGCGCATGTCGCAAAAGCTGGTCGCGCCGCCTTTGGTGGGCACTTCGGTCGCGTACAGCACGGTGGCCTTGGGCGGCACTTCCTCGAAGGAATGATCCGTGTGCCAAGTGACGGCACGGGTGATGCGTTTGCCGGTACCGAGCTTGTCATAATCTTCGCTGGTGATTGTGGCGACCAGCGGCGGTTTGCCGTCGACCTTTTCCATATTTTCCTGCGGCACCAGGTTACCGAACACCTTTGCGGTCGCTTCGGCAAATTCGTCGCCGTTGTCCTCGAAGGTTTGGCCGCGGATGCATAGCACAGTGCTGCGATGAACGGCCTCGTTTAGGGCAGCCTTGGTTTCGTCGTCGATTTCGCCCTTGAGATCGAGACCGACCGCTTCGACACCCATTACGTCGCTAAGTTTGTTCAGCTCCATCGTCCACTTTCCTAGGGCATAAAGATTTCGTAACGGGCGTCGCCGTCCTGCTCGATCTGTGCGGGGAGACCTTCCTCCCATTCGAGATAATCGCGCATTGCCTGTTCGTTTCCGTCATGACGATCGTGAACGAAGAACAGAAAATCGAGCTGTTCGGAATCCGCTGGCACATTGGGCGAGCCTTCCAACGCGCGGCCTTCGGCACGCCAGTTCTCCCGGCCGCCGCGAAGAATGGCGATGGGATCGTCGATCAACTCCGCCAAATCGATCGCCAGCAGCCATGCCCGGGTTTCGTGTTCGGAATAGAGCACCACTTGTTTGCCTTTTGGCAAATTTGCCGCGAGTTCTTCGGCACGCGCGCGGATACCCCAGACCGCGCCCGGCAAATGTTCGTCCCGATAGAGCCAGCTTACATCGGTGTCCACTGCGATCGCGCTGTCGTTGGCGAGCGAAGATTCCAGCTCGTCTGCAGTGACAGTCGGAAAATCCAGCTGGTCGATGCCCAGCACCGGTGCCTTGGGGGTACCTGTCTCGTTCGCATGGGGGAGAACGCCGCCTGCCAGTACCGAAACATCCCACCCCATTTGCTTTAGCCAGTGCGCGGTCATGACGGCGCGAACATTGTTTTCGTCGTCGAGAAGAACGATGCGGGCGCCCAATGTGGCGGCCCATTGGTCGGTGGCTTGAACGAGCTGGCCGCCCGGTGCATGAGCGGACCCCGGCATATGACCCTCGGCAAATTCCTCGGCACTCCGTACGTCGAGCAGGAACAGTGTTCTCTCGCTATCGGCCTGCCATTCTTGGACGGTGTCGATGGAGACGGCTTCGATCCCCAGCTTTTCCTGGATAGCGCCGGCGCGCTCCAGTGCTACCTCTTTGGCCTCGTCGGAAAGCGTGCCATAGCGCCGGGTGGCGCCATTTTCCAGCTCGAAACCGGACAGGGTCCATCCCATGGTGCCCCCCTTGAGCGCAACGATCTTGTTGGGAAGGCCTGCATTAATGAGCGTTTGCGCGCCGATAATCGAGCGCGTTCGTCCGGCGCAATTGACGACGACGGTCGTATCCGCGTCGGGTGCGAAATCATGTACTCGGTACACCAACTCACCATTCGGTACGCTGATGCCGCCTGGAATATTCATCCGGTTGAATTCGGCCGGGGTCCGGCCGTCCAAGATTACATGTTTTTCGCCTTTTTCTGTCATCGCCACCAAATCTTCCGGCGGAATCCGGGGCGTATTGGCCTGATGTTCGACTACCTCGCCGAAGGCTTTGCAGGGCACGTTCACGCCCTTGAAGATGACGTATCCGGCGGCCGCCCAACCGTCGACACCCCCTTCAAGGATAGAAATATCCGTATACCCCAATTCTCCCAGTCGCTTTGCCGCTTTGTCGGCGATGCCGTCCCCGCCATCGACCAGCACGAGACGGGTCGATTTTCGCGGTACGCGCTCCCCGACACGGGCTTCCATGTGTGAGTAAGCGCACGGGTTTGCATAGAGCAGATGACCCTCGCCGAACTGGCCGTCTTCACGCACGTCGAGCAATGCCATTTCGCCGCCGTCATGAAGCAGTTTCTTGAGTTCGGCAGGGGTTACGGAGTTCGTCATTCGACCGGTTCCTTTCCTTCCAGAAGTATTCGGTAAAGCCGGCGGGGTTCGGTGAAATTCGCCGTCGCCGCATGCATTACCGACCGGTTGTCCCAAATCAACACATCATTGAGGTGCCAATGGTGGTGGTATTGATATTCGGATTTAATGCAGAGAGTCTCCAATTCGTCCAGAAGCGCGTCGCTATCCTCGTCGCTCCACCCTTCGATGCCGTCCATCCGATTGGGGTTGATGTAGATCGCCCGTCGTCCGGTCTCGTCGTGGGTTCGGGTCAGTGGATGAATCCCTGTTGGGCCGTCGTCGAATTCATCTTTCGAATAGTGTTTGCGGCCGGTTTTCTGGCGCCGCGCGGTTATGCGGTGAATACCCCGCAGCCCTTTGAGTTTTTCTTTCATGCTGTCGGACAAATCTTCATATGCGCGATGCATGTCGCAAAATCGCGTTTCGCCTCCCTTGGAGGGTACTTGAATGCCGTGCAGCATCGTGGCCTTGCAGTGCCGTGGCCAGTAGGAGTGATCCGTATGGAAAGAGCTTCCACGCACCAGCGGCTTGCCTCTTTTGCCGTCGCGATCGCGATTGACCTGTGGAGAGATGACGGAAATCAAATTTGTGTCCGGGTGGGCGTAGTACTTCACCTTTTGGACCTGCGGTGTGCCGAAGGCTTGGGCGATTTCAAGAAAGCGATCCATGGAAATGTCCTGGTCGCGGATGCAAAGTACATGATGGTCTAGAAATGCCTTGTTGAGCGCGTTGACCGTTTCCTTTTCCAGCGGATCGTTAAAATTGAGCCCGGTGATTTCGACACCCATCGGTGCATCGAACGGGCGAACCTCAATCGCCATAATCCAATTCCTCCCTCATGCACGGTCGGGCGTGGCTCAGGCCGGCGCGGTACCGCGCAATAATATTCGATGATGCAAACGCATCACGCCAGGCGCGTAATCGGGCACCGCCGCATGCATGGTACAACGATTGTCCCACATCAAAATATCGCCCCTACGCCAAGCATGATGGTAGTGGAACCGTGGCTGGTCAATATGGACGAACAGCCGATCGAGTAACGCATCGCTACCCTTTTGATCCAGTTCCTCTACCCGGTCCACGCGATTGAAATTCAGGTAGAGCGATTTGCGGCCGGTATCCGGATGAGTGCAGACGATCGGATGCGTCGCCGGCTTTTCGGTTTCCGATTGCTCCACTTGGGTGCGGTCTTTGGCGCGTGCAGCGGCGCGGGGCGTATCGTAACAATGGACCGCGTGCAGGCCGTCGAGTTCTTCCTTTGTCGTCTCGTCGAGATCGTCATAGGCCGCGCGCAAATTGCAGAACCTTGTGGCGCCGCCGCTCTCTGGCAGTTCTATCGCCTGTAGCAACGTCGCCTTGCAGGGCGTGGGAAAATAGGAGTCATCCGTATGCCAGCCGGTGACGCGAATTTGATCTGGCTGCGCGGCCTGCTGCTCCGTCATCTCGCTTTTCATCACTGATACCAATGGTTCGTCGGGATGAAACCGGTGACGGTAGAGCTGCGGTTGCACTTCGCCGAAGATTGAGGCGAAGCGGACGAAATCCGACGGATCGAGCACACCGCTCGGAACGCAAAGTAAATGATGTTCTAGGAAAGCCTCGACGACCGAGCGCTTGTCGGCTTCGCTTATGGCAGCACCGAGATCGAGCCCTTTGATCTCGGCGCCCATGGCATCGCTTAACGGTTCTACGGTGATCGTCATCGATTCAGCCTTTTGGCAATAGATCCGCGCCTTTGAGCACCAGAAGGATTGCTGCGAATATCAATAATATCTGAACACCACGGTAAAAGGCAGGGGCGCTTAGTCTCTCCGAAACGAGACGGCCGGTGATGCCCCCCAGCAAAATGACCGGGATCAGACAAAGTGCGTTCAGAACCAATTGCCAAGATACCCAGCCGGCAATGGCAAAAGCGATAAATCGCCAAGCCGCATAGAACACCGCCATTAGGAGGCTTGTCCCGCGAAAGGCACGGGGGCTGTCAGTCGCCCATTTGAGGTAAACCGAAAGAAAATAGCCGGTGCCGCCGCCGGAAATCGTGCCGATGATCCCGGCGGCACCGGCATAGCCGAACGGTACGATCGGCCGGCGAAGATCGAGCCGGGCGGCGACCCAATCGCGCAGATTGCCCATGTCGGCGAGTATTACGAACAGCAACAAACCACCCATGGCAATTTTGAGTTGGTCTTCTTTCAGTGCCGAGAAAACCATCACGCCCAAAATCGTCGAAACGAAAAAGCCCAGGATGAGAGATTTCGAAATCTTCCAGTCGCCGTCGCGAACTCCCTGCGGCAACAATTGCACTTGGGAGACCAATGTCGCCGTGCTGTGCAGCAACACCGCTTCGTGTGGGGGAATAATCAGGCTCATGAAGAGTACGATCGGTAGACCGGCACCAAACCCGAAGGCGCCGCGCAGCGTGTAGCCGAACCAGTTAATCACGAACACCAGGAGAATAAATTCCAGTGACAGATTGGCGAACGGGGTGAGGCCAAAAATCATGGATTTAGATCAACCCTCGCACGCCTTTGATGGTCAGGATGATGGCGCCGAACAGCAGAACTAGCTGAAAAATGCGGAAATAGCGCTCCGGTGTCAGTTCGCCGGAAGCTTTGGAGCCGAGCCAGTTGCCTGTAATTATTGCTGGCACCAGGATTAGAAGACCGGTCAAATAGTGCCAGGCTAGCAGTCCGAAAGCGGCGAAAGCCCCGATCCGCCAGATGCAGGTAAAGGTGGAAATGAGAATATTATTGCCGCGAAATTCCGCCGGCGAGCTGCTGGCCCACCGCACATAGACCGACAGGAAATAGCCGATACCGGCACCGCCGATCGAGCCCGCAAGGCCGGCGAGCATACCGATCCCGAAAGGTACGCGAGTTTTGGTCAAATCGAGTTTGGATGCGAACCGGGTCATGGCATCGG
>DLVK01000429.1:0-10090 GCA_003444235.1 Rhodospirillaceae bacterium | reverse complement strand
GAGCCGGTCCCCGAACGGGCGTCCCCTAATCCCAATAGTAAGAAGAAGACCAAACCGCCGCGTGCCCCAAACAAAGTCCCGCCGGTGCCGAACCAGATCGTTATAGCCGATCCTCCGGATAAGCTCCTAAATCAACTCGGCAGATTCGGCTTACGCAAGATTGACGGCGAGTTCTTGCGCACGCTCGATGTGAACGTACTGGTTCTGGTTGTTGAGCCCGGCCGGACAGCAAAAAAAGTGATTTTGGAGTTGCGGAAGGCTTTCCCGGGAATCGTCGTCGACCTCGATCATGCCTACGACCTATCACGCGGCGCCAGCGTTAAGAAATTACTGTTTCCAGCAAAGATGATCGGCTGGGGCCGCGTGCCGCGGACCTGCGGCCAAGGGGCCAAAGTCGGCATGATCGATACCGGCGTCGACAAGTCGCACCCGGCACTCATCGGGCGAGTCATCATTCAGCGTCATTTCTTGGGTAAAAAGAAAAAGCCATCGGATACGGAACACGGGACCGCAGTTGCTGCCATTTTGGTCGGTAAACCGCTTCCGGACGGCACCAGCGGATTACTGCCCGGAGCCACACTATATGCCGCCAATATTTTCGAACGCGCCGGCAAAAAAGGTAAGCGCGGCACAATGTATGGCATCTTGAAAGGAATCGATTGGTTGGCGACGGTGCGGGTTCATGTGGTCAATATGAGCATCGCCGGACCGCCCAACAGCATCTTCAGCTATGTCCTTAAGAAAGGCATCAAAAAGGGCCTGGTAATGGTCGCCGCCGCCGGCAATGGCGGTCCTCGTGCCAAACCGGCCTGGCCTGCGGCCCACCCGCTAGTGGCTTCGATTACGGCGATCGACCAGCGCATGTCGGTTTACCGCTTCGCCAACCGGGGTAGCTATATCGATTTTGCCGCGCCGGGCGTAAACGTGCCGACTCCATCGCGCCGCGGGCGGGCCTTCAAGACCGGTACTTCCTTTGCCTCACCCTACGTTGCTGCAATGACGGCACTTCTGGTGGCACAGGGTCGGCAACGGGATATGGGCGTCCTGCGCCGACGCTTGAAACAATATGTCGTCGATCTTGGCAAACCGGGCCGAGATCCGATTTTCGGCTGGGGAATGGTACGCGCCAGACCGCCTTGCTAAGGCGTTTTATCGGCCCAAGGGTCTCGTAGCCGTCTCGAGCCAAGCGGCGGTCGCCGCATCGACCAGCGGACTCAACGTTTCGAATACCTGCTGGTGATATCTGTCTAACCACTCGATTTCGCCGGGTGTCATCAAATTCGGTTTGACCAAGCGGCGGTCGATCGGCGCGCATGTGAGCGTGTCGAATCCTAGCCAGCTCTTACCATCGTCTTCAGTGGTTTCACGTTCGCACACCACAACCAGATTCTCGATCCGAATGCCAAAGCCGTCGGACTTGTAGAAACCCGGCTCGTTGGAAATCACCATGCCCGGCTTTAGCGCTACACCGCCGCCGGTTTTGGAAATTCTGTGGGGACCTTCATGCACGCCTAAATAGGAGCCGACACCGTGACCGGTGCCGTGATCGTAGTCGAGCCCCGCATCCCAAAGAGCACGCCGGGCGAGAATATCGATCTGGGCGCCGTTGGTGCCGGCGGGAAATTGCGCCATGGCGATGGCGATGTGACCCTGCAACACACGGGTAAAGCAATCACGCTCCTCCTCCGTCGGAGAGGAGCCACCGGCCTTTTCGATATAGACCGTTCGCGTGACATCGGTCGTACCGTCGAGATATTGCGCGCCGGAATCGACGAGATACAATTCGCCCGGCACCAACAAACGGTTGGTTTCCGGCGTTACCGTGTAATGCACGATTGCCCCATTGGCACCGGCGCCCGAAATGGTCCGGAAACTCAAATCGCGAATCAAATCGTCCTCGGCCCGACAGGATTGCAAATAGGTCGCCGCATCGATTTCGCTTATTTCGCCTTCGGGCGCAGTCCTATCAAGCCAGGCGAGAAACCGTGCCAATGCCACGCCATCACGAATATGCGCAGCCCGCATGCCGCTAATTTCGACTTCATTCTTAGATGCTTTGGGCAACGCGCAAGGGTCCTCGGCATGGACCACTGTGGCGCCCGAATGTTCGAGCGTACTCACCATTTGGGCAGGCACGAGCGACTTGTTCACCGCAACCGTGGCGCCCTCGGTTCCGAGCCCCTGCAATGCTTCGCCGACTGTTTCGATCGCCTCCACGGAGACCCCGTCGCCTAGGGAACCGGCCAACCCCGGTGCCAATTTTCGTGGATCGACAAACCAGCGCAGGTCGCCTGAGGACGACAACACCGCATAGGACAGGGCAAGTGGCGTGTAGGGAACGTCTCCGCCCCGCACATTCAACAACCAGACGACGGATTCCGGTGCCGATATTAGTGCCGCATCGTGGCCGGCGTCGGAAATTGTCTTGGCGATTTTCTTGCGCTTTGCTTCGGAAGTCTCACCCGCATAGTCGAGGTCGTGCGCTACGACCGGCGCCAACGGTGGAGACGGTTGGGTGTCCCAAATTTCATCGATCGGATTGGTTTCGACAGGCACCAAAGTCGCGCCGACCTTTTCCAGTGCGGTTTGATAACGGGCTCGCATCGCATCAGTGAGTAGCCAGGGGTCGTAACCCAACCGCTGGCCTTTCGTGAGCTGACCTGCGACCCATTTCCAAGGCGGGTCGTCGGTAACGTGTAAGGGCTCGAAGATTTTCGTATCCACCTGATCCTGGACCTGGAGCGTATAGCGTCCATCAACAAAAATTGCCGCTGTGCCGTCGAGAACGATTGCAACGCCGGCCGAGCCGGCAAACCCGGTAAGCCAGCGCAACCTTTCCGCACGGTCGGGCACGAACTCGCCCTGGAACTCGTCGGTTCGAGGCACCACGAAGCCAGTCAGTTCCAACTCGTTGAGCCGCGCTCGTAGATCTTTCAATCTACCGGCGGGGGCCGGGCCGACACTGAAGGCGGGATCTATGTCCGCGCTGACTTCTCCGGCCGCAGATTCCAGTAGAGCTTTAAGCTGATCGTCCGCCTCCGGCGCCAATAACGATATCCAATCGTTCTCCACGAGCCGTTCCGGCGCCGCCGCTACCCCGGCCAGAAAATCGACCAGTGCCATGTCGTCCAACTCCAGGCCGGCGGCACGAATTTCTTCAAATATTTCGGTTTTCAACGGCATAGGTGAATTTTCCACGGCGAGACCTAGTACATCTTACCTTAGCTAACGGTTCGCTATCGAGAGATTGCCACCGGTTTCACACAGGTTTTTTCAGCACCATCGTCGGCCAATCACCAAACCGGCGCACCTCGGACATTACTAATCCCTGCCGCCGGTAGGCCGCGATCACTCCCGGCCGTTGGTGATGCAATAGACCGGACAGCACCAGGTGTCCGGGACGGCCCAATTGGGCGGCAATTGTGGGGGCTAGTTTGATTAACGGTCCGGCCAAAATATTGGCGAGTATCAGATCGAATGGCCCCGATCGTCGAATCCGACCGGCGGCTACGCCATCACTTCGCACCACGGTCATTCGAGACCGGACCCCGTTCGCCGACGCATTTTGCCGAGCAACACGCACCGATTCCGGATCGATATCCGCCGCAAGCACCGGCCTTCCCCAAAGCTTGACCGCTGCGATACCAAGAATGCCCGAACCGCAACCGAGATCGAGCACATTGACCGGACGCATTCGTTGGGCAAGCGCTGTAAGCGTTAAGAGACAGCCTGCCGTCGTTTCATGATCTCCACTGCCGAATGCCGTCGCCGCATCGAGCCGAATCGCTTTGGCATGGCAGGGTATCGGTCCCTCGTAATGGGTCGGATAGACAAAAAACCGCCCTATCGATAGCGGTGCAAACGAATTGAGATTCTCCATCAGCCAATCGGTTTCCGGCAACGGCGCGCAAATGACATTCGGCTCCGTGATCCCCGCCACCGACGCGGCCAAGGCCAGCGCCGCGCTCAAAGCCGGTTTTTCGGGCATGCCGGCGCAGTAAGCCTCCAGCCTCCAATTCTCGCTGCCTTCGATCTCGAATCTACTCGACGCGAGACCAAACGGTTCGATCGCGGACGCGAAGATTTCGACCGTGGGTTTCGGGACAACAAGTTCGATTTTCCAAATCGGGTCGTTCACATTTGCTCTTTCGATTACCCGCGTTTTGAGTACGCAAAGCGCCGGACCGGACGCAAGGCCTCCGGATAGGGGCGCACCATGCGGAGAGAAAATTGATCCGCGATCACAACCGACCGCAACAATTTTAGAGTACCCAGCGCGATAAAAAGGATTGCTATGACGATCGGTTTTGGCTTGATCGCAGTCCGCATATGCAAGCCTTGTGGAACAACTTTCGAACGGGCTGGACTTTAGGGCTTCTCGACAAACGCCGCGACGACTTTTTTCGTGCCCGCCTTGTCGAAATCGATTGTCAGATGATCGCCGTCGATATCAACGACCACACCCATGCCGAATTTTTGGTGGAAGCAACGATCGCCTTTGAAGAATTGCTCGGCCCCACCGCGAATGGTTTCGCTGTCCGCATCAATGAGCGGCATCCCGGGCCCGCGCTGCTGAAACCGTTGCCATCCCGGACCACCAACGCTGGATTTCTCCTGCGACCAGCCGGCGCCTTCAAGGCCGCTATCGCCGCTGAATAATCCACTCTCGCTTTCCAATTCAACATGTTCTTCGGGCAACTCGCTCACGAAGCGAGACGGGATCGCGCTTTGCCAAAGGTTATGAATGCGTCGATTGGCGGCAAAGGTAATCATCACCCGCTTTTTCGCACGCGTAATCCCCACGTAAGCCAACCGGCGCTCCTCTTCGAGCCCTGCAAGACCGTTTTCGTCGAGTGAGCGCTGATGGGGGAACAAGCCCTCTTCCCAGCCCGGCAAGAACACCGAATCGAATTCAAGACCTTTGGCACTATGGAGCGTCATTAGGTTGACCATGTCGTCCTCGGAATTCTCGCTATTCTCCATCACTAAACTGACATGTTCGAGGAACCCGCCGAGCGATTCGTACTCTTCCAAAGCAGTGATAAGTTCCTTGAGGTTCTCGAGTTTTCCTGGCGCTTCGGGTTTTTTGCTGTTCTGCCAGAATTCCGTATAGCCGGATTCGTCGAGCACGGTTTCAGCCAGCTCGATGTGGGAAACCGTTTCGGCAAGCGCGCGCCAGCGGTCGATATTTTCGATGAAACGGCCGAGCGCATTTCGCGAAGCGGGTTTCAGTTCGTCGGACTCAACCAGCTTAACCGATGCGATGTATAGCGGCACCTCCAAGTGCCGCGCGAGACCATGGATCGCCTGCACCGTCGCCTTGCCGATGCCGCGGGTCGGCTTGTTGACGATGCGCTCGAACGCAAGATCATCGTCCTGCATATGGATAATGCGAAGGTATGCGAGCGCATCGCGAATTTCCTCGCGTTCATAGAAACGCGGCCCACCGATTACCCGATATGGCACACCTAACGTGATGAACCGCTCCTCGAACTCGCGGGTCTGAAAGCCGGCACGAACCAAAATTGCCATTTCATTCAGCACGTGCTTTTTCCGATGCAGCGTCTCCACCTCATCGGCGATCAAACGGGCTTCCTCTTCGCCGTCCCACAAGCCGCGCACCGTAACCTTTTCGCCTTGGTTGGACTCCGTCCAAAGCGTTTTCCCGAGACGGCCTTCATTGTTGGCGATCAGCCCGGATGCGGCACCCAATATATGGGGGGTCGAGCGGTAATTACGTTCCAGACGTATCACCTGGGCGCCAGGAAAATCTTTCTCGAATTTGAGAATGTTGCCGACTTCGGCACCGCGCCAGCCATAAATCGACTGATCGTCATCTCCGACACAGCACAGATTGCGATGCTCCTGGGCCAATAGCCTCAGCCAGAGATACTGCGAGACGTTGGTATCCTGATATTCATCGACCAGGATATATCGGAATAGCTTTTGGTAATCCTTAAGCACCTCCGGATGAGAGTTGAACAGCGTCAGGCAATGCAATAGCAAATCACCAAAATCTGCCGCATTTAAGGTTTGCAACCGGTCCTGATACTGGGTGTAGATCTCCCGCGCGCGGCCGTTGGCAAGCTCGCCCGCATCGCCCGCACTGACCTTATCAGGTGTCAGGCCTTTATCCTTCCAGCGTTGAATTACCGAAATCAAAACCCGCGCGGGCCAGCGCTTATCGTCGATATTCTCGGCTTCGAGAATTTGTTTGAGCAGGCGAATCTGATCGTCGGAATCCAAGATAGTGAAATTGGATTTGAGCCCCACCAACTCCGCATGGCGACGAAGAATTCGCACGCCCAAGGCATGGAAAGTGCCAAGCCAGAGTCCGTCTACCGCGCGCCCAATCAACCCCGCGAGGCGTTGTTGCATCTCGCGCGCTGCCTTGTTGGTAAAGGTAACAGCCAGCACTTGGTATGGTCGGGCCCGATTCTGATGCAGGATGTGGGCGAGCCGCGTTGTCAGAACCCTCGTCTTGCCTGTGCCAGCACCGGCCAACACCAGGACCGGCCCGTCAAGCGCGGCCACCGCCTCGCTTTGCGCATCGTTAAGCACATCCAAATATGGTGCGTGCACCGGCGCGGGCGCTTCTTGGGCGCCGGCGGCAGGATCATTCAAGGGATCTAACTCGAGAGGGTCGTTCATTTCGCGCGAGTATAGCATGCGGCGAAAAATTCGTAGCGGCCGAGAAGTCAGACTTATCCCCAATCTTATCGCTATGGCCTTTCGTCGGGATTGCGCTACCATCAATATCGATATGCGCATGTTCTCCAAGATTATCGGTGCAAGTATCCTGTGGTTGGCGGCTTTCGTCATCGCAGTGCCCAGCGCTCAGGGACAGGCAAAACCCCCAGGCCCCACCGGGAACAAGACCATCGATCAAGCGGTGCAGGCGGTAGTAAGGGTGGAAGCCAAAATTCCGCCGGATGCCCGCACCGTGGGTGGTCTAGGCACCGAACGGGATGGTCATGGGGTCGTCATCGACGACAAGGGCCTAATTCTCACGATCGGCTATCTTGTACTTGAGGCCGACCAGATTAGCGTCACCGCCGCGGGCGGCAAACCGGTACCGGCGAGCCATGTCGCCTATGATCACAATACCGGGTTTGGGCTTATCCGAGCGATCAAACCGCTTGGCGTAAAGCCCATAAAGTTTGGCGATTCGGATCGGGTCAAAATCGATCAACTACTGCTCGTGGCTGGCCATGGCGGCGGATTTAATGCCTCGCCCGCACGACTTGTTTCGCGCCGCGATTTTGCCGGCTATTGGGAGTATCTGCTCGAAAAGGCCTTGTTTACTGCACCGCCCTTTGATGCTTTTGGGGGTGCGTCGCTTATCGACGACAAAGGCCGGTTGGTCGGCATCGGCTCGCTCGTGGTACCGAATGCGGCAAATCCCGAAACCGTCAGCCCCGGCAATATGTTTGTGCCGATCAACGCATTAAAACCGATTCTAGGCGATCTCCTGGCAGGCCAATTGCCGCCAGGTCGGAATCGGCCCTGGATCGGTATTCATTCGACCGTACTCCAAGGGCGACTTTTCGTTTCAAATGTCTCGAAGGGTGGACCCTCAGACAAGGCGGGCGTCAAAGACGGCGATCTCATTATCAGCGTCGCCGGTCAGCCGATCAAAAGTCAGATGGATTTCTATCGAAAGCTCTGGAAGATCGGCAGCGCCGGAAGCAGAGTTCCACTTACCATCCTGACCCGCCAATCCGGCGTCAAGAAAATTACCGTCGATTCAATCAATCGGTATCAGTGGCTAAAAATGCCTAAGGGTAATTGAGGGCCGAAACGCCTATTCCGCGGCTTTCGACAATTTTGTCTCGGGCACGACCTGATTGCGCCCTGCGTTTTTAGCGTAATAAAGGCCGTCGTCGGCGCGCTTGATAAACTCGGTCAACGCTTCGCCCGGACGATAAAGCGCAACGCCAATCGAAACGGTAATGTTGCCGAGATCGTCGCCACTTTGCTTTTTGCGCATCCGTTTGGCCGCCACAGTTGCGCGGACTTGCTCCGCCACCGCCACCGCATCGTCTAACTGGGTATTCGGTAAAATAACGCCGAATTCTTCGCCGCCATAACGCGCCGGCAGTCCATCGCCAGTGATCGTCTTGCGCAAGATCGCAGCTACAAGTCGAAGCACCTGATCGCCCGTCTGATGGCCGTAGGTATCGTTGAATTTTTTGAAATGATTGATGTCGGTCATGAACAAGCAAAGCGGTTGGCCGTTATCTTTGGCCGCGATCGACGTTTCCTGCATCGCGAGATCAAATTTCTTGCGGTTAGCAATCTCTGTCAGTCCATCGGTCAACGCCTCGTGTTGGACCGTCTCGAGATCGCTACGCAAATCCTCGATCTCTGCCGATGATTGTTCCAATTGATTTTGAAGTACCTTGTTCTGTTCGACCATGGCGCTGGTCTCGCGCATCATGGTTTCGACAAAACGCTTCATTTCTTCGGAACCGGTGTTTTCATCGATCCCGCCGGCCTGACTCTGCAATACATTGCCGTAGTTTTCCGCTTCACCCGACGCCTCGGCGATCACATTCATCACCTGATCAACATTGGCTTGAATCTGAGCGCTAGCCTTCTGCATTGCGGCACCCTGCGCTTCGACGCCAAAGTATTTTTGGTAGATTTCGAAATTTTTATCGGGCGAGAATGATTCGTTGTTCTCGATGATTGCGTCGAGTTCCCGTCGCAGGTCTAAATTCCACTCGGACACATACGCGTACCAAACCGTATAGTTCTCGGGCGTGGACGGAATCCCGTGCCGCTCCATCTGCGCACAAGCCGCATTAGAGTGCTTTGCTGCCTTCGGTATATCGTCGGTGAAACTCACCGATGCCTTCTCCCCAATTGCCTTCGTTTTTTATGCCGATCACCTTTTGGCGACGGCAAAATACGGTTAATAAATTACCAAAACAAGCTGTCTGTTCAAGTTCCTTCCAACAAATTCGCTCTCTAACGACGGACGCCCAGCACACGACCGACCGATTTCGGACGCTCCAATGCCGAATGAGCTTGATGTACTTGTTTCACCCACTGCTGAATTTCGTCGGCCATCGGCGCGATACGTCGAATATTCATATCCATATGCATCGACAATACCTCGTTGCTCGCCGCCAAATAGCCTTCGTCACCATGATACATTTCGTGGAAGTAATGCAGCGCCTTGTCGCTGAAGTCGATCATTCGGGTTTCGATTCTCAGAGGCTCACCAAGACGAAGCTCGCGCTTGTAGACCACGTTCATATCGACCGCGAAGGTCGATACATTATTTGCATCCTTGTAGGCACGAGACAGGCCGAGAAAATTGAACAGCGCATCGGTGGCATAGTCGAACGCCAATACGTAATAGGCGACGTTCATGTGATTGTTGTCGTCTATCCACTCGGGTTGGACTTCGCCACTATAGGACGCGAGCGGCGTCGGGATATCTTGAGTCGTATTCATGAGCGCGATGTTTAGCCGTTCACCGATAGGCGGATCAAGACCCGTCGAGAATTAGCGAGCGTAACCGAGATTTGGCGCCAGCACGCGCTCGGCTTCTTCGCGGGTCATACCCCGCCGAACGGCGTAGTCTTCGACTTGATCTTCGCCGATCTTTCCGACACCGAAATACCGTGCATCCGGATGCGCCAGATAGTATCCGGAGACCGCTGCCGCCGGCAGCATGGCGAATCCTTCCGTCAACCGCATACCCGCATTCGCCTCGGCCTCCAGGAGCTCGAACAATACGGGTTTCTCGCTGTGATCCGGACAAGCCGGATAGCCAGGCGCTGGGCGAATGCCGCGATACTTTTCTTTAATCAGTTCATCGTTGCTAAACGCTTCATCGGGCGCGTAACCCCATAAATCGGTGCGAACCCTTTCATGCATCCGTTCGGCAAAAGCTTCCGCCAATCGGTCCGCAAGTGCCTTCAGCAAAATGTCGCTGTAATCGTCGTGATTGGAATTGAATTCGGCGAGTTTGTCCTCGATCCCGTGTCCGGTGGTAACCGCGAAGCCTCCGATATAGTCGGCGACACCGGACTCCGCCGGTGCAATGAAATCGGCCAAACAATAGTTTGCCCGCCCA
>DLVK01000240.1:0-3360 GCA_003444235.1 Rhodospirillaceae bacterium | reverse complement strand
GTGTTACCGGTGCCGATGTGGCTTTTGACGATACAATTGCGCATCTAAGGGAATTGTTCGCGGAAGGGCGACCGATTATTGGCATCTGCGCAAGCGGTATCTTGATCAGGGCCCTCGCGACTCTCTTGGGCAGCAAGACCGAGGAACCGCCGGTTATTGCGATCTCACAAGATGGTAGCGCAGTGGTGCCGTTGCTAGGCGGCCATCATGGTGCCAACCGGATGGCGAAACAAATAGCGGACCTTTTGGGTATACAACCCGCGATAACCACCGCGAGCGATGCCAGTTTCGGCATAGCTCTCGATGATCCGCCGAACGGCTATCACCTTCTAAACCCGGATAGCCTAAAACCATTCGCAGCTAAATTACTGGCCGGTGAAAAAATCAAAACTATTAATTCGCCGCCGTGGATCGCCGATAGCGATCTAGTTTTTTCGGATAACGGTTCCCTGGATCTCGAATTTGATATTTCAAACCAAACAGGCGAACCCAACCGATTGGTATATGCGGAAGAAGTTCTAGCACTCGGCGTCGGGTGCGAACGAGGTTGCGACGCCGATGAATTAAATCTCCTGGTTCGGTCGACACTTATCGAAGCTAATCTCGCACCGGAGGCAATCGCGGTTGTCGTCTCGCTCGACCTGAAATGCGATGAACCGGCACTCGCGAGCCTCAGTGCCGAACTCGACCGGCCTCTGAGATTTTTCGATGCGGCCCGCTTGGAAACAGAGACACCCCGCATCGCCAACCCTTCGGCGACGGTTTTTCGCGCAGTCGGCTGCCATGGAGTTGCAGAATCCGCCGCACTCGCGGCTGCGGGAGAAGACGGTTCGTTAATCCTCGAAAAACGAAAGTCCAAGCGCGCAACCTGCGCCATCGCTCGTGCCCCACATTTGATAGATGTCGGAGGTATCGGACGCGCCAAGGGCTCCCTCGCGGTCGTCGGCCTCGGTCCAGGCGCCACCGAGTGGCGCACCGGCGAAGCCCGCAATTTGATTGCCAAAGCAAGCGACATCGTTGGCTATCGGGGGTATCTGGATCAACTGGGGTCCATCGCAAACCAAAAGACATTGCATCCCTATGCCTTGGGTGAAGAGACGGAACGCGTCGATACGGCACTCGATCTTGCGGCAGAAGGCAAGCAGGTAGCACTGATCTCTTCCGGCGATCCCGGAATATACGCTATGGCTGCTCTGGTGTTCGAACGGCTCGACGAAATCGCGAAACCCACATGGCATTGGGCGGACGTGACTGTATCCCCCGGCATCTCGGCGCTCCAGGCGGCGGCTGCCCGAATCGGCGCACCGCTGGGACATGATTTTTGCGCCATTTCGCTCTCGGACTTACTGACTTCGGAAGAAATTATCGAACAGCGACTGCAAGCCGCGGCGACCGGTGATTTCGTCGTTGCGCTCTATAATCCTGCCTCGAAAACGCGCCGGGCACTTTTACAAACCGCTATCGATTGTCTTTCGGCACATCGGCCAAAAGACACACCGATAGTCGTTGCTCGTCAACTCGGCCGCCCCGAGGAAAATGTCAAAGTAGAAACATTGCAAAGTCTCGACCTGGAGATGGTCGATATGTTCACGCTGCTCCTGATCGGCTCCAGTCAAACGCGCGCTATCGCCGATAAGACCGGTGTTCGTTGGGTCTATACGCCCCGCGGATATAAATCCAAGAAGAGCAGCAAAAGAGTGGCCTCATGACCGTTCATTTCATTGGTGCGGGCCCCGGCGACCCGGAATTGATTACGGTGCGCGGCCAACGGCTGATTGCAGAAGCACCGGTCTGTCTCTATGCGGGTTCTTTGGTTCCAAAAGCGGTCCTCGTTACGGCACCGGAAAATGCGGAAATACACGATAGCGCCATTATGACACTGGACGAAATTATCGCCGTTATCACTGATGCTCATGGACGCGGACTTGATGTGGCGCGGGTCCATTCCGGCGACCCGTCACTCTACGGCGCCATCGGCGAACAAATGCGCCAACTGCGTGCACTCGGCATCCCTTTCGATATCACACCCGGCGTCCCCGCCTATGCCGCCGCCGCCGCCGCGTTGGAAACCGAACTGACGCTGCCGGGCATCAGTCAAACTCTGATTCTGACTCGAACCGCGATGCAGTCGAGCGAAATGCCCCCTGGCGAAGAGTTGGAAAATTTAGGTCGCAGCGGCGCGACACTCGCAATCCACCTTTCGGTCAGAAACCTGCCGAAAATTCGTGCCGCACTCGAGCCCCATTACGGCAAAGATTGTCCCGCCGCCATCGTCTATCGTGCGAGTTGGCCGGATCAGCAGATATTAAGAGGAAACCTCGCCACTCTCGGTCAACAAGTGCGGGATGCCAAAATTACCCGCACCGCCTTAATCTTGGTGGGGCCGGTAATAGCCGCGGAAAATTTCGACGATAGTGCCCTGTACGATCCGGCACATGTGCATGTCTTAAGGCCGGCCCGGAAAGCTTAGGGTAAAAGCCCCTCCAACCAGCCACAAACCTCGTCAACGGAACGAAATACGGATTCACATTGAGCAGCAGTCGGTGGCCTAACCATAATCACTGGTAGACCAAGTTCACGGGCCGCTTCGATTTTTCCATAGCTGGAGGCACCCCCGCTATTTTTCGAAACTAACCATTCGATCCCGTGATCACGCATAAGCTCGATCTCGCTCTCCGTCGAAAATGGACCACGTGCTGCTATGGCTATGCCGCGTTCCGGCAAAATAGGTTCGTCCAACGGATCGATGACACGGACCAACATCCATATGTCATCACGCGCAAAGAAGGGCGCCAATTCCTGCCGGCCGGTGGTCACGAAAATTCGTGAGCCTGATGGAATCCTTTCCGCTGCGGCTTCGACGGTCGCGACTTCGTGCCAATCGTCATCCTGATGTGCCTCCCACGGCAAACGCTCTAACCTTGCAGAGGGGCACGTAGCGTTAGCGCACGCCTCCGCCGCATGTACCGATATCTGCGCCGCGAAGGGATGCGTCGCATCTATCACCGCGAATATCTCTTCCGACGCCAGGTAAGACGCGAATCCGTCTGCACCCCCGAAGCCTCCCACTCGAAGTCCGCCGGGTACTGCACGCGGCGCTTTGGTGCGACCGGCGAAGGACGTGATCGGATGAATCCGCTTGTCGCCATCGAGCCGTGTCGCAAGGTCAACGGCTTCCGCCGTCCCCCCTAATATCAATACCTTATGCATCGGATTTTCCTGTGGGATTGCCTTTGCGATCGAATACACGCACATCCAACATTACAGGTGCTTTTTCCAAAACCGCTCGCGCTGTCTCGGCAGCTCGGTCCGCAACATAATCACCGAGTGGAAGTCCACCTTGGCGAGCCAATTCCAAGG
>DLVK01000396.1:0-5438 GCA_003444235.1 Rhodospirillaceae bacterium | reverse complement strand
CTCGCTGGCCCCACCACGTATCGCTTGCAACAGGGGACGTTCGATCAAAAAGTCTTCATTGAAGATATTCTGGCTCAGTTGCTGGCGGTCTTGTTTGCCGCCGGTGGCTTCCTGGAGACGAATTTCCAGCATTTGTCGGGCGTAATTCCATTCATAGACCGCCGACGAGACATCGAGCCCTTCGTAGCATTGAAGGCGGATTAATGGACGTTGCAAGCTTTGCGACAGGACACGGGCGATTTCTGTTTTCCCGACGCCCGCTTCGCCTTCGAGGAAAAGTGGCTTCTTGAGCGAAAGCGACAGGTAGAGCGCGGTCGCAAGGCTGCGGTCAGCGATATAGTCGTTCGCTTCTAAAAGCCCTACCGTTTCATCGATACTGGATGGAAGTTTCGCCATTGCTCTCTTGGCGTCGCATTGTCGACGCCGGTCCAAAATGTTTCCTGAATCCTGAGAGAGTTATACGGCAAGTGCGTTATTTTCGCACCCACTGGCCAGATGCATTCAAGAACCAGGTCCCGGTCGGTGCTTTCTGGAAGATTTGTTTGGCATAAATTTGTCCCACGGCCTCGGTGCTAATACCTTCGGCCGCTGCGCGCTTTCGATAAATCGCAAGTCTTTGATCATTAATGTTTTTTACGATCTGCGCAACCTCCTCCGATGCGCCGGCGCGGATGATAGCGATACCGTCATGGCGTTCGCCAACCGTGCCGGCGGCACGTGCGCTGTCGAGCAGGTGCGATTGCGCGGCGATTGGGCCCGATATCAGCACCATCGCGGCAACAGCGATAATGATGGTGGTGAGCCAAGGGGCTGTAAAATAACTAGAAAATCGGGTTGGTGTTGACATCCTGTTTGGCTTTTTCCTCCACGCGCAAGCGCACGTCGGCATCGAGCTTGATGTTGAGATTAATGGTGATCGGCTCTTTCGGCGCTTCGACCTTTACGGTCGGCTGGCATCCGCCAGCGAGAAGCGCGAGTAGGACCAAAATTCCGAGAACGCCGAGAGTTCCTGGGTCCTTTTTTGATGGGACTATAGTCACGATGATACGCCTTTCGGTTCAAGGTTGAACCAATCACCAGGTGCGTATCGAGAACATACTATCAGCGAGCCGCTAGCGCTAGCGAAGCTTTTTACCTGTCCGTGGGTTGCGAGCTTCGAGACCGTACTTGCCTCCAGCCCATTTAAGCACGTTGTCTGCGGTTTCAAGACTGCGCAGCGCGAATTCGGCCAAATTGTCGAAATTGCTTTCTAAATTAATATTGAAAACAAACGGGTGTCCTTTGTAGACCTTAGGATTCGAGCCCTCGAGACGGAGTTTTAGAACACCTTCGCCGCCGGGTGATTTATCAATCCGCACGGTTAGTTTGCGATATTGGAAATCAGCCAACGCACGAAGCGCCATTGCCACCGTATCATGCTTCTGTTTCAAGGCTTTTGCGACTTCTCCGCCGCGTAAACTGATCGAGCCAGGCGATAAGGCTTCCAGCTGCCCATCTTTTACGATGACTTTACCGTCCTTGATTTCTATCGGGATGGTTCCGCTTAATTTGCCGGTGCCAGTCAGTCCTTCGACGCCGATTAGCCGAAAAATTTCGGTCAAATCCACGTTATCCACATTGAGTGCGAAGGTTTCGCTGAACGATTCCGGATCGAAAAGTTCCGTGGTCGTCGACAGCGTGCCGCCAGCGAAGTTCGCCGTAAATGGTTCCAGTGCAATCGAACCGCTCGGATTGATACGCCAATTGATATCCATTGGGATCGGTGACAAATCGCCGACAGTGAGGTGAGCAGTAATCTTTTGCGGCGTCTTTGTCGCCGGCGGATTGAGCGAGTTGAATTTTATAGTCGCGTCGATGTCAGATACTTTTGCGGTTTCGGTTGCAGCGCCCATTTTATCGATTGTTACCTGAACGAAACCGTCAGGAACGTTGCCCACCCGCCAACGATAACCGCCATGAGCCGCTACGCTGCCGGTTACCGCTTTGACCTGGGTCGCGAGGAGAGGCGACATTTTGGCAATTGTTTCGCCATCCGGGCCGAACCTAAGGGGCGCTAATTTGTAAGTCAGGTCGCCGATGAATTTGCCGAAATCGTATTTATAGTCCGCTTTCAGACTTAGCCCTGTCGACGGAGCCTCAGTGTGAAAGCGTCCTTGTAATACGCCGTCCTTTTTCGTCGCCTTGGCTGTCACCTTTAGCGGAACCAGTACGGGGACTTTGTCGGTTTGGCGAATTTTGGCAATTTCCAGATCGAAATTTGTGGTGCCATTCGCGAGGTTGGCGATAAGTCCGATGCCGCTCGCCTGCACTGCATAGGTCGGACTATCGACTGTGTTTACCGTGACATTGAAATGATGTTTTCCGTCTCCCGCACTCTTTGCGGTAATGCCGGCTATGTCCCAATTCGTGCGCACGGTCGCGCGATGAGTTGGGATCGAGATAAATAGGGGTAGGGGTTGCAATTGCATCCGATAGGCGATTGCCCCGGTTTCGTAGTCATACCGGATGAAGTTTTTCAGGCTGTGGACACCCACCTCGACTTGATCGCGCAAAAATACATCGCCGAGATAAATCGGCAGATCGATTGCCAGATTGCCTTTTTCCATCCGGATTTTGGCTTCCTTGCCATCGGACGTCGCCACACCCTCGAGATTTAATTTGGCGTTCTGATAGGTAAATAAATTCCGTACCCGGCCGGTAAAAAACGTATAGAGCTGAAATCGTGTACGAGCGAATTTTCGTGTCGCACGAAGGTTGATTAAATCCAAGGTCAGTTTGTCGGAACCAGCCATTCCTTCGGAAAGTCCGAAAAAATTGGCGAATTGGCGGGCCCGCAATTTTATCTGCCCGTTGGCCTCCAACGTTTCTTCATTGTCCTTGTCGCCAAGGAAGGCTTGGATACCCGTAAAGCCGCCTTTTCCTGTTATCGTCAGCCAGCCGCTAACCGGATGATCCAAATCCAATAGCTTGGTAATTTCCTTGATATACATCAACCCATCGACCTTGATCTTCGTTGGCCACCGTTCGGAGGCAAAATTCGTTTCTGTGTTTACCTGTAACCGGCTTAGATCGACCTGGACGATTAGCTGAGCATTTGCGGTGCCTTTTTCGGCGCTAGCCCGGAATTTGGCGCTTCGTATGGGCTGACCGTTGGCCTTAATTTCGGTCATTTCGAAATCAAGGGAAGAGTCCGCGAAAGGCTTGTTAGGGTCGACAGACGCCTTGCCGCTCGTCTTTCCGATTGTGAACGATTGTGTGTCACGCTTTACGACGATATTGGCGATTTGGAGATCGTCGATTTTGCCTAACTGGATTCCGTCGAAGTCATAGATGGCGCGCAGACGATCGATGGTGATATCGGCACCTCGCTTCAGGTGCACTTTTTCAAGCGTGAGGCCGTCGGTTTCCGCGGCCGCCACTGTAATCGACTTTACCTCGAAGCCATGACTTTCGAAAAAGTCGATAATCGCGACTTCCACGACAGATGCGCGATTGTGCCAGAGGAGATAGCCGCCAAGCCCAATGAGGCTCGCTAAAACCACAATGCCGATGACGATTCCGCGCCATGCGGATTTGCGGGAAGCAGTATCTTCTTCAGGTTCGCTGGTCATTCCTTAAAGATAGGAAATAGACACGCGGACGGCGAGCCCTATCTAGCGACGTTTTTTCACAAAGCCGTTAGGATGCGGCTTCGACTGCGCGTCGGGCCATCACACCAATCAAATGGGCGCGGTATTCGGCGCTGGCATGAATGTCGGATAGAAGTGCATCGTCGGAAATGGCGACATCGGCAATTGCATCCACGGAAAAGTCGTCGTTAAGCGCTTCTTCCATTTCGCCGACCCGGAACACTCCGTCATCACCAGCACCGGTTACTGCCACTCGAACGCCGTCAGCTGTAATGGCCACCATCACGCCGACAATTGCATAGCGTGAGGCTGGATTTGGGAATTTCATATAAGCGGCGCGCTTTGGTTTTGGGAATGCTACCGAAGTGATGATTTCGTCTTCATCGAGCGCTGTGTCGAACAAGCCGGTAAAGAAATCATCGGCGGTGAGCTCGCGCTTGGTGGTGGTGACTGTGGCGCCAAGCCCGAGAGTGCCGGCGGGATAATCGGCGGCGGGATCGTTGTTGGCAATAGAGCCGCCAATGGTACCGCGGTGTCTGACCTGGGAATCGCCGATATGCCCGGCGAGGTTTGATAAGGCCGGAATGACCTTGGCAATTTCTTCAGAGGCCGCGACATCGCAATGGCGTGTCATGGCGCCGATGGTGACCAAATCGCTTTCGACCGAAATACCGGCCAGATCACCGATATCCGAAAGATCGACCAGATCGGACGGCTGTGCCAACCGCTGTTTCAAGGTCGGAATCAAAG
Source organism: Rhodospirillaceae bacterium (assembly GCA_003444235.1). Lineage (GTDB taxonomy): Bacteria > Pseudomonadota > Alphaproteobacteria > UBA8366 > UBA8366 > UBA8366. Next base: position 1,059 of record DLVK01000396.1, on the reverse strand, counting down.
TCATGCCGCCGGCAACCAGTTTCGGATCCTCGGCGCTTGTGAGTTTATCCTCGGCGTCGTCGAGATCCTTCGGTTTGTGATAGTCGAAATTGTACATATGGCTTTCTCCCTCGAAGAGCCTCGACTAAGAGGTGGCCGTTGGAATGATTGCGGTCGCTTCTATGCAGGACATGATATCACCCAGACGTGCGGATCAACTGCGCATATTCTTCGCGCCGTTAGCAATTGCCTTGACGATATTATGGTAACCGGTACAGCGACAGATGTTGCCCTCGAGCCATTCGCGAATCTCTGTTTCCGTGGGATCTGGATTTTCATGTACCAGATCGACCGCGCTCATTACCATGCCTGGTGTGCAGAAGCCGCATTGTAGGCCGTGATGCTCGCGAAAGGCGGCCTGCATCGGGTGTAAATCCTCACCGTTGGCCAATCCTTCAATGGTAATGACATCTGCGCCCTCGGCTTGAACCGCCAGCATGGTGCAACTCTTTACCGATGTGCCGTTCACATGGACGACGCAGCAGCCGCACTGGCTGGTATCGCATCCGACATGAGTGCCGGTCATGTTCAAGTGATCGCGCAGGTACTGCACCAGCAAGGTACGATTTTCGACCTCGGCGCTAACCTCTTTGCCATTCACCGTCATGGCTACGTTGGGCATATCTCCCCCATTATAGATGCTCGCCTCGTTGCCGGAGTTTGGAGATGGAGCACTGTTTGGTCAAGTCGCCATTGCGAAAGAAATGACCATGGCAAAGACAATGGTGACCAGCAGCGAGACCCATAAAGCGGGATGCATCCCGTCGAGGTCTTCGGCGATATCCGGTTCCGGTTTTTTCGGGTCCATGCTCTAGTCGTCGGCCTGATCGTCTCCGCCGCCCAATGCCTCGGCAAAATTACCGAAAAATTCGTTAGCGAGTTTTTTCGACGTTGAATCGATCAAGCGACTGCCGATTTGCGCCAGTTTGCCGCCGACGGTGGCTTTAGCGGAATATGTGAGCACTGTTTCGTCTCCATCCGATTCCAACTTCACTTCGGCGCCGCCTTTGGCGAAGCCAG
>DLVK01000386.1:0-7671 GCA_003444235.1 Rhodospirillaceae bacterium | reverse complement strand
CTTTGACATTAAGGTCATATGTCTTCTCGAACAGGTCGTCGTCGATATCGAGAAATTTCGAACGCTGAATTGCCGATCCCGCGTTGTTGAACTGAAAATCGATCTTATCGAATTGATCGATGCCTTGGGCGACCGCATCGTTTACTTCATCGCGGCTGGTGACGTCGCAGGTTATTGCAAACCCCTTTCCGCCCAGTTGATCGACTTCCTTGGCGACCCGGTCCGCTCCTTCGCCATCGACGTCGGCGCAGATCACGTTGGCGCCTTCGCGCGCGAAGATATAGGCGGTTGCTTGGCCGATGCCGCTCGCCGCACCGGTCAGGAACAGCGTCTTGCCTTGGAAGTAATCGGGTGTCTTGGGCATTTTTTTCTCCTTAAGCTTTCGCGCCGCCGGTGACGTAGAGCGTATCGCCATTGATAAATTCGCACGCATCCGAGCACGTGAATAGAACCAGCTCGGCGATTTCTTCGGGCCGGCCCATTCGGTTCATCGGGTTGCCGCTGATCGACGCGTCGAGCATTTCCTGGCTTGAGATATCCTGAAAAGGCGTATCGACCGCAGACGGCGAGAGGGACAGGCATCGAACGCCCTGAGCGCCGAATTCGCGTCCGACGCCGATCGTGAGCGTATGGACGGCGCCCTTTGCGGACGCGTAATGAGGCGACTTGGCAGCGCCGCCGGTGCGCGTTGCGTTGCTCGCCATATTGACGATCACGCCTTTGCCTTGTTCCAGCATTTGGGGAATAACCGCCTGCATGCAATGAAAGGTGCCGGTGACGTTCAGATCGTAAGTTTTTTGCCAAAGGTCGATATCGATATCGAGAAATTTGGCCCGTTTGATGGCCGAGCCGGCGGAATTGAAAAGAAAGTCGATGCTGCCGAACCGGTCCAGCGTTTCGGCGACCGTTTTGTCCACGTCGGCACGGTCGGTCACATCGCAACGGAGACCAAGGCCTGATCCGCCGCTTTGATCTACGGCCTGGGCAACCGAGATAGCGCCTTCTTCATCGATATCCGTCACCACAACGTTGGCGCCTTCGCGTGCGAATAGGTCTGCGGTGGCTTTGCCGATTCCGCTGGCGCCGCCGGTCATCAATAGTGTTTTGCCCCTGAAATAATCTGGTGATTTCGGCATCGCCGACCTCCCTTTTTCTTTGCTATGGCTTTAGCGGATTTGAGTCAGAATTCCCATACCCTTGGCAACCGCCGTTAGCCATTGATAGGGTCGCGGAAATTCAAAGGAGATTAAAATGGGTGTCGGGGTCGGCCTCGGAATTGCGGATTTTCCATTTTCCTCAGCGAAGGCGTTCTGGGATTGGGTCGAGCTTTGCGAAGAGGGCGGGATCGACTCGCTCTGGCAAACCGATAGGCTTGTTTCCCATCAGCCGTTTCTTGAATGCCTGTCGGCTATGGCCGCGATTGCCGGCGCCACTGAACGTATCAAGTTCGGCATGAATGTGTGCTCGGTCGCCTTGCGCGATCCTCTGGTCACCGCCAAGCAGTGCGCGACGATCGACTACCTGTCCGGCGGCAGGCTATTGCCCGCCTTTGGTATTGGAAGTCGGGATGCGGCGGACTGGGGCGCGACGGGCCGTGAGTTTAAAGGCGTCGGCAAAAAGGTGGATGAAGCGCTCGAGATCATCTCACGCCTATGGGCAGAAGACAGTGTGAGCTTCGAGGGCGAGCATTATCGTTACGACAACGCTCATATATCGCCTCGGCCCGCACAAAAGAAATTTCCGCTCTGGATCGGAGGCTCGAGCAAGCCCGCCATCCGTAGAACTGCGCGTTTCGGCACCGGCTGGCAGGCGGGGCGCGAAACCCCTGCAGAGGTAGCGCCGGTAATCGCAGCGATCAAACAGGCGGTGGTGGAAAATGGCCGCTCCATCGATCACGATCATTACGGATCGGGCTTTTTTTACCGCTTTGGTAAATGGGATGAAGAATGCGTCGAGACGCGCGTCGCGGCATACGCCAAGCGAACCCCGCCCCGCGATCCCAAGCAAAGCTGGGCCGTTGGCGATGCGGGCGACATCATCGAGCGTCTAAAAGAATATGTGGACGCGGGCGTCTACAAATTCGTTCTAAGACCCATCGGCGACGGCGATGATGAGCTGATGGCCCAGACCAAACGGTTGGCCGAAGAGGTTATTCCCGAAGCGATCAAGCTGGAGCCTGCCACCTAGGCGGTCGCCATCATCCAGGCGAGGATCTTCGTTCCTTCGCAAAAATCTTCCATCTCCATGGCTTCGTCGGGGTTGTGGCTGCCGTTCTCATTACGAATGAAAATCATCGAAGAGGGCACGCCCTCGTGATGGAATTCGGCCGCGTCGTGGCCGCCGCCGCTGGCGAGATTCAACACATCGAGGCCCATCGCGGCGCAGCCCTCACGCATGCGGTCTTTCTCGCCATCATGGAGCGCGGCGGGAACGGATACGGAGAAATCGCCAAGATCGACATTTACGCCCCGTTGCTCGGAGATTTCGGCGGCAATGTCCTGTGCTTTCTTTCTCAGAATGTCGAGGGTTTCCGAATTCTCGCTCCGCATGTCCAAGGTGAAGTCGATTTCGCCGCAAACCTTCGAGAGCCCGTTTACATCCGGGTCCGTATGGACGATGCCGGGATTGAAAACGAGGTCGCCGTCCTCGGCGAGTATCTGTAGGCCTTCCTGCTCGAACTTGTAGAGAAATTCGGCTGCGCCCAATGCCGCGTCCTTGCGAAAGGATTGCGGGGTGGCACCGCCATGATTGTATTCGCCCAGTACTTTGCAATTGCGGAAGCGCCGGTTTCCGCGAATGCCGCTGACCACGCCGACCGGCTTGTCTTCGGCGATCAATATCGGCCCTTGTTCGATATGAAGCTCGCAATAGCCTTTGATCTTTTTCGGGTCCAGGTGGGGCGGGTCGTTGGCAATTGCGTCGGGATCGAACCCCGCCGCTTTGATCACCTCATAGAGGGATTTTCCGAAATAGTTATGGTGGGCGGTGTTCAGTTCGTCATCCATAAATCGGCCCAGTGCAGCTCGGCTGCCGAGATGGCCACCGTGAAGGCCCGAGAACCAGCTGCCGGCCTCTTCGGCCCGGATCGCCATCACGACGGTATCCTGGGCGGGGGTGATGCCCGCTGCTTTAAAGGCTTGAATAGCGGCGAGCCCGGAAATTACGCCTGCGGCCCCATCGTAATTGCCACCGCAAGGCACGGTATCCATATGCGAGCCGACGATAAACGGGGGTGCGTCACGATCTTCGCCCGGAAAGGTCATATAGAGGTTGCCGGCCACGTCACCGGAAATTTCGAGCCCGAGCTCTTTTGCCCATTCCTCGCACATATCGTGGCCGATTTGTTCGCCTTCGCCCCATGCGACGCGAGTGACGCCGGGTCCGTCCTTGGTTTTTTTCTCGACTTCGAGGAAAAACTCATCCGCCCGTTCCATCGATTCTTCGACCGCAGTGATCAACGCCTGTTCGAAATTGTCTTTCATGTCTCGTCTCCCCCCAATACCGGCGCCGGTCGCAGTGCGAAAACCCGGTTTCAACGGTTGCTATTTGTTTCTGCATTCATTAAAAGACGGCACTCGCTACGGAGCAAGAGAGATGAAAAAAGAAATTCATCCCGATTACCACGAGATCACCATCGAAATGACCGATGGGACGAGCTACAAAACGCGGTCCACCTGGGGCAAGCCCGGTGACACGTTGAAGCTCGAAATCGATGCCTCCTCGCATCCCGCCTGGACCGGTGTGCATCGCCTTGTCGATAGCGGCGGCCAACTCGCCAAGTTCGACAAGCGCTTCGAGGGCTTCGGTTTAAAGACTTGAATCTCCTGCGTTTATTGGGTGCAGAGGGCGCATATTTCTGCGCCCTTTTCTATTGAACCTGCGGAAATACTCCCCATATGAGGGATGTTCGGATGCCGCTTGAGTCGGGTCCGGGCAAATTTCAGCCGACGTTTGGCCAATTGGCGGACGTCTCAAACCCATGTCGCTCATAGGAGGATATGACGATGCGTTATGATTTTTCCCCACTATTCCGTAGCACGGTCGGCTTCGACCGCCTGTTTAACCTGATCGATAATATCGAGCAGGAACAGAGCACGAGCTACCCGCCCTATAACATCGAGAAGGTCAACGACGATGCCTATCGCATCTCGATCGCGGTAGCAGGTTTTGGCGAGAAGGACCTCAATATCGAGGCCCGTGAGAACCAGCTAGTCGTTTCCGGTCGGGTCGAGAAGGACGAGGAAGGCGATAGCGAAGAGGGCCGTGCCGTGGTCTATCGCGGTATCGCCGAGCGCGCTTTCGAGCGCCGCTTCAGCCTCGCCGATCACGTCAAGGTCGTGAATGCCGATCTCGAAAACGGTCTTTTGCATATAGATCTCGAGCGTGAGATTCCAGAAGCGCTGAAGCCGCGCCAAATTGCGATCGGCACTGGCGCCAACAAGCAGAAGAAGATCGAAAAGAAAGCGGCCTAACCGACCGCAGATAAATGTTCAAACCGAGGCGCGTCCCGAATTGGGGCGCGCCTTTTGGTTTGGGGCGCGGTCAGTCCATTAAAGGCTCGAGTATCGCTCTAAAGTCATCCGGAACGCGCACAGGGCGGCGGGACCCGCGGTCGACATAGACGTGGACGAAGTGACCAAGCGCGGCAAGCTCGTCATCGGACGCGCGGAACAGTCCAATCTGATAAGTGACGCTCGAATTGCCGAGTTTGGTGACGCGAATGCCCGCCTGGATGAGTTCAGGGTAACGAATTTCGCCTAAGAATTTACATCCGGTTTCAACCACGACGCCGAATGCGGGAGAGGTTTCGAAATCGAGCACGCCGGACCCCACCAGATGCATGTTCACCACCGTATCCATGTAGGAATAGTACTCGACATTATTGACGTGGCCGTAGACATCGCTGTCCATCCAACGGGTGGGTATGTCGAGAAAAAAGCGAAAGGCCTCGCGGCCGGGAATTTCTGTATCGGTCATAACTGATCTTTTAAGAATGCTTCGATTGTACTGGCAAGCTCTTTCGGCATTTCGAGGGGCAACATATGGCCCGCTCCATCGATTTGAATTTCGCGCGCATCGTTAGCGGCGCCCAGCAATGGCAAAGCGTTTTCCGGAGGGGTCATTTTGTCTTCTCCGCCTGTTACGAACAGAACCGGGGCACGCCAATTCTCTGCGTCGGTAAGTGCTGACTCATAGGTATCGCAGGCCAAAAGGTCCGTGGCCAATACACCATCCTTTTGTTTGGCGAAGGACTCGGCGAGAGAAATTCCGTTCGGGCGGTTCGCCGTTTCCGAACCAATCCCCCATTTTGAGATCAGCTCTTGTGCTTTAGTGCGATTGTCGGTGGCAAGCTTGAGCAAATCCGGATGAACCGCCATTCGCTCCGCAGCTCCGCAAAGTACGAGGCCCGCAACCTTTGATCCCATCAGTGCAGCAGCACACCCGGCAGCCGCAGCGCCCATGGAGTGACCAATCAGGACCGGCCGAGCGATTTCAAGTGCATCGAGAGAGGCGACAAGCCAATAACCGAGCTTAGGAATGGTCGCTAACGGGGCGCCGGCGCTGGCTCCATGCCCGGGCCAGTCGATCTTCAAAGTGGCGTGGCCATTTTGGTCCAGCAGATCTGTCACGCTATGCCAAATCTGCATGTCCATTCCGGCACCATGGAGAAAAATCAGCGTCGGGTCTCCGTCGGTACGGCCGACCGTGTGAACCGATGCGCCGTCGACGGAAATCTTCATGCTATTGGGGTCCAACGGAGAGGAGGTGCCCGCTCAAAGAAATGCCGGACCCGATATTGGATCCGGCATGGGAGGAACATTGCGGAGCAACTCGCAATTTATGTTGCGCGCAATTCGGCAATATTGGGGAAAAGGTCATCGCGCGCACTCTTGGTTTTATAGCTAAAAGTATAATAAACGGTTAACGGGATATTAGTGCGGAACTCAGCTCTTGAAAATTGCGTCTGCGGCACTGCGGTGCGATTGTTTCGCGTTGATTTGGGCTTCGGCGCGCTCGATTTCTGCTTTTAATTCAGCGACATATTCCTCTAGCGCTTCGATAGACATGACCTCCAGATCCTTGGGTTTTTTTGGCCCTGCGATAGGTTCTAGATCATCGGTATCCATGACGTGGCCTCGCTTTTTACGCTGGCAAAATCCTTCACGCCCGTTTTTAGCGTCCTTGGCGAGCTTCGGGAAGGGTCGTCCGGTCTATATGGCCGAGGCAAAAATGCGTGATCGCGCTTGCAGGCAGCGCTCGGAAGGCTCATATTGCGGCTACAAATTAACAATTCTTGTAAAACGCCGCCTGAGTTAGGCGGCGCAAGCATTTTTGAGGGAGAATTTGATGACCGCGCCATTGATGCCAAAGGCCACGGCCGTATGGCTGGTGGACAATACCGCGCTCAGTTTCGACCAAATCGCCGATTTTTGTGGTTTACACGCTCTGGAAGTACAGGCGATCGCCGATGAAGAGGTGGCAATCGGGATGCAGGGGCTGGACCCAATTGCAAACGGCCAATTGACTCGCGAAGAAATCAGCCGCTGCGAGGGCGACACTGCGGAGCGATTGAAGTTGCTGACATCCGACAATCCGATGCCCGAGGCCCGATCCAAGGGCCCGCGCTATACGCCGCTTTCCAAACGCCAGGATAAACCCGATGCCGTTGCATGGTTGCTGCGCCACTATCCGGAGCTTTCGGATGCGCAAGTGGGCCGCTTGATCGGTACCACCAAACCGACGATCAACTCGATTCGTGACCGTACGCATTGGAATTCGCCCAATCTTCGTCCTCGGAGCCCGGTAGAAATCGGCCTTTGTACGATGGACGAGCTGGAGAGCAATCTCGAGACCGCGCGTAAACGGGCTGCACGCAAGGCTGAACGGGAACGCAAGGCCGCTGAGAAGGCCGCTCGCGAAAAAGCAGCGGCGGCAGACGCCGCTGCGGAAGCGGCGACGCCGGAACCGGCAGCCTCGGAAGAGGCAGCGGCACCGGAAACACCGGCTTGGCCGCCCGCACCAGACGCGGGCGCCGACGAAGCGCCGGCCACAGCGGGGGCTACTCAATCAACGGAGCCCGACAACGCCTCCGAAACGGTTGCGGAAACGCCGGCCTGGCCACCTTCGGCACCCTCAGCAGAGGACGAGAAGGATCCCGCTTAACTAACCGCCGGCGTAGCCTACCGTTTTCAAAGCCGTTTCGATCTCCTCCAGGATTACCGGGTCGTCGATTGTCGCCGGCATCCTGTAGTCTTCTTTATCTGCGATTTTTTGCATCGTGCCGCGGAGGATTTTGCCCGACCGCGTTTTCGGCAGCCGGTCGACGACGGCTGCAGTCTTGAATGCGGCGACAGGACCGATGTCAGCCCGCACCATCTGCACAAGCTCGGTGGTGATGTCTTCGTGGGGTCTGTTGACGCCGGCTTTTAACACCGCGAAGCCGAGCGGCAGCTGCCCCTTGAGCTGATCCGCGACACCGATTACTGCCGCTTCGGCCACGTCTTGATGGGCGCAGAGCACTTCTTCGATGGCGCCGGTAGATAGACGATGACCCGCGACGTTGATCACGTCGTCTGTCCGGGTCATGACGAAGATATAGCCGTCTTCGTCGAGATGACCTGCATCGCCGGTTTGGTAATAACCGGGATACTCCTTCATATAGGCGTCGAT
>DLVK01000428.1:0-2752 GCA_003444235.1 Rhodospirillaceae bacterium | reverse complement strand
CCCAAAAGCGCGATACTGGCACCAGCGCCGGCAGCGATGCCATTCACCGCGACCACCATCGGCATGCGGAGCGTATGAATTTTACGGGCAAAGCGGTTGTAGCCCTGATCCAGGGTGACGCCCAAATCGCGTTTTTGTCCATCCTCCGCCTGAATGCGATCGTTCAAATCCTGTCCGGAGCAGAAGCCGCGCCCGGTGCCCGTCAGTAGAATGCATCGCACGTTTTCGTCGGCGACCGCTTTGTCGATGGCATCGGTGGTTTCGCCCATCATCTCAGCATTCATGGCGCACAGTTTTTCAGGCCGGTTGAAAGTGATGACCGAAACACCGTCTTCGATCCGGTTCAAAATGCAATTGTAGGCCATGACTGAAAGCTTCCTTTTGGTTGGATTGGATCAAGCCGAAACGAGATAGTCCGGTCGGCGAATACTGCTGACCGTATCGCCGGTAGACTGTTCTATATGGTCCACGGTGTCTTGCAAGCCGCCAGGCGTCACCGCCATATGCGTGGCGTTGGCATGAATAAGCCGCCCCTGGCCGAGCCAAATCGCTACGTGCCCTGGCCAAAAGATTAGATCGCCGGGCAATAGGTCTTCGTCGCTGCCCGACCACTCCGCGAGCTCGGGGAGAGCCGTTTCCTGCAAATCCGTATCCCGTGGCACCGCAAGGCCGCAGCTTGCGAGCGTCAACTGGACGAAAGCGGAGCAGTCGAGGCCGATGCTTGTGCGTCCGCCCCAAAGATAAGGCGTTCCGAGAAATGCGCAGGCGACGGCGGTGATATTCGTTTCAAATTGATCTACCGGTGACACGTGACCGCCCCAAACCCAGCCATGGGGCGTTTCGCCAAAGCCATTTTCCTGTTCGGAAACCGAGATTTCACTGGTCAAACTCAATAGGTCGGCGGGTGGGGTTTTAAGGTCTGGCTCCGGATAGACGAAAGTGCGAAGGGCACTGATGCGGTGGGTTGGGTCGGTCCCCACATCTCCCAAAGCGCCAGCCTCCACATAGCCGACATAGCCATCGGTTTGATTTTGGACCCAAGCCCAGCCGTTCTCTTCCTCGTACACGTCCACGCGCTCGCCATAGAGCAGTTCGCTATCGAGGGGTGCATCTATACCCGGTGATCGCCGTAACGGCGTATGGCCCGTGACGATCTCTGCGGTCCGTTCGGACTCTACCGCCGTGCCGTCTTCGCGGAGTGCTTGCAAACGTCGGTCGGGAGCATCAGCCATCACATAAATTCGGCGTTAAATTTCGTCGTCGCCGTCGCGTTGGTGCCATTTGAAGGGGCCGATCTCGCAGATGCCGCCGCCGCCCGGGACCCGGAATTTCCATACCGGTACTTTTGGGTTGGTCGGATCGTTGAATACCTCGGCTCCATGATCTTCAAGCGATTTCTTGTAGGACGGGATATTCGGAACATCGATGCCGAAATGGTGGATGCACGGCTCCGGGCCCGCTGCGCTGCCGATAAAGCTGTCCTCTGTATCGTATTTGACCAATGCCAGGTCGAGGTTTCCGTCGGTCATATGCAGCGACACATGATCGCCATCGCGATGGCGGGCGAATTCCTCGAAGCCGAAAACCTCGATATAGAATTTTGCCGTTGCCTCTAAATCTTCGACTTTAAGTGCGATGTGGGAAATGCGTGGCTTGGCCTTTTGATCTTCGACCATGACAGCTCCTCCTTTGCCTCACTCGAACTATGCCGGATTGCCGAAAGGTAATCCATATCCGCGTCAATAATGGGGTGGGGGCGGTTCGTCCTCCGGCTTTTGAGCCGGGCCTGAGGATTCTAGGGCTTGCAAGCGGTCCTGGAGGCGGAGGAGACGTTCTTCCAGGCCATCGATAGTCCGCCATTGTTCCGAAACCATTTCGTTTAATTCCTCGATAGTTTTTTCCTGATGCGCAGTACGCTCCTCAAGATCGGATAAGCGGCGGGTCAATTTCGGTTCGGTCATCTATGGCTCCAAATCGATAGCGGAGGAATGTGCAATAAAAGGACGAGCGACGGCAAGACATCGATGTTTCGGCACGCTATAAATGGCGCCGCTCGGAAACAAGAATGTACGGGGAGTCAGAGCATGGGTGGGAATGCAAAAGGCAACGGCGATTTTCGGACCGGCGGCCAAGTGTTGATCGATCAGTTGCGCGTCCATGGGGTGGATACGATTTTTTGCCTGCCAGGCGAAAGTTATCTGGCGGCGATGGACGCCATGCACGATGCCCAGAACGACATGAAGATCATTACCTGTCGGCAAGAAGGCGGTGTGACCAATATGGCCGACGCCTACGCAAAACTTACCGGCAAGCCTGGTATTGCGATGGTAACCCGTGCGCCGGGAGCATGTAATGCATCGATCGGAGTCCACACCGCGATGCAGGACTCCTCGCCGATGGTGATTTTCATCGGTCAGGTGGCGCGCGATCAGGAGTATCGCGAGGCATTTCAGGAAGTGGATTATCATCAATTTTACGGAGCGCTCTGCAAATGGGTGGTCCAACTCGACGATGCGGAGCGCATCCCCGAACTGGTCAGTCAGGCCTTTCACCGTGCCATGTCGGGCAGGCCTGGGCCGGTCGCGGTCGCGATGCCCGAAGACATGCTTCGCGATCTCACCGATGTGGACGATGCGAGCCCCTTTAAGGTTGCTCGTCCCGGTGCTGCGCCGGATGACATCGCGGCACTCCGGGAGTTGTTGGAAGCTGCTGAGAGACCTTTGGCGGTATTGGGCGGCGGCGGCTGGTCGCC
>DLVK01000333.1:0-8004 GCA_003444235.1 Rhodospirillaceae bacterium | reverse complement strand
GGCTACTGTGCTTCAATTCGACCTTACCGAAGACCAGCGGATGATGCTGGACACCGTTACGCGCGTGCGCAAAGACGTGATTGAGCCCAACGCTAAAAAATGGCTCGATGGCGCTTTTCCATACGAAAATATGGAAGCGCTCGCCGAAATCGGCATTCTCGGGATGGCGGTGCCGGAAGAGTATGGCGGCATCGGTGCGAGTGTGTTGGATACGGTCCTAGTCCTCGAAGAAATTGCCAAAGGTTGCTACGTAACCGCAATGGCGGTGCTCGGCGAAGTAGGGACACAATGTAGGATTGTCTCCCACTATGGCTCAGACGAAATTAAGGAAAAATACTTACCGAAGATCGTAGACGGTAGTTGCATTCTTGCAATTTGCATGACCGAGCCCGATTGCGGCACCGACCTGGGTAATATGAAAACCAACGCCACGGTCAAGAATGACCGGGTAATTCTCAATGGCGCCAAGACCCTAATCAGCCGCGCGGAAGAGGCCGATCTGTTCGTCATCTTCACGCGCGTCAACGACGTCCCGGGAACCAAGGGCATTGGCTGTGTCTTGTTGGAAAAAGGCGCGAAAGGCCTGAGCGCCGATGCCTGTTATCACACCATGGGCGGTGAGTATCTTGCCGACGTGCGTTTCGAGGATGTCGAAATGCCGGTGGAGCATCTCGCGCTCGGCGAAGGGTCGCTCAGTAAGCTGCTCGGAGCATTCAATACACAACGCTGCCTCAATCCGTCGATTTGCCTCGGCATGGCAGAAGCTTCACTAGAGGATTCGGTACGGTATTTGCGCGACCGCAATGCCTTCGGGCATCCAATCGGCGATTTTCAGGGCATGCGCTGGAAAGTCGCCAGTATGCTGACGGAAATCGAAGCCGGACGTTCCATACTCTACCGTGCGGCTGCAACTGCGGACCCCTTCCCCAACCCGACTTTGGCAGCAATGGCAAAAATCTATGTCAATGAGATGTCAATCAAGGTTTGCAGCGAAGGTGTGCAGGTTCATGGCGGTTACGGTTTCATCGACGACTTCGCCGTCTCACGCAATTATCGCGGCGTGCGCTATGGTTCACTCGGCGGGGGTACCACAGAAACGCTCCGTAACTATGTCGGGCGCGAGTTGGTGGATCGCATGGACCTGGAAACAGGCATCGCCGGAATGGGGCTGTTTTAAGCTCGAAATCCGCCTAATATTGAAGTTGGAATGAGGATAGCGGTGCTGACCAGACACCGGTTTGGGAAGATATCATGAACGCGTCGCAATCAGGGAACGATGCGAACAGCGATGGGATTACGCGCGTGCGTATTCTAGTGATAGACGACGAGAAGGATGATTTCACGTTGCTCGCGGAAACTGTGCGCGAGGTCGATCATCACCGCTACGAGTTGGATTGGTGCGGTACTTTGGAAGAAGCAGAGCGTCGCCTTGACGGTGATGTTTTCGATATCGTGATCTGCGACTTCTATCTCGACGGCATGAATGCGATCAACGTTATGGACCGTTTGGATGAACTCGGCATCGATACGCCGGTCATAATCCTAACCGCTGCCTCCAGCCTCGAAAACGATCTGCAGGCAATGCAGCAAGGGGCCTACGATTATCTCGAAAAGGCCAATCTCACTGCGGAATCATTCGACCGATGCATGCGCTACACTCTTACCCGCCATCAACTTGAACTCAAAGTTCAGCGCGCTGCCTTTTATGACGAATTAACCGATCTTCCCAACCGACATTTTCTCATCGAACGCATGTACAATGCCCTGGCCCGTTCTCAGCGTCGGGAATCAGAAGTAAGTATCGTCCTTATCGACCTTAACGACTTCAAGCCGGTCAATGACAATCATGGTCACGAAGCCGGCGATACGGTGCTTTCGATTACTGCGCAACGTATTGCAAATGCCATTCGGCGTACCGATATCGCTGCCCGCTGGGGCGGCGACGAGTTCATTGTTGTGCTCGAGGATTTCCAAGAGCGCGGTAACGCCGCAATGGTCATCGAAAAATTGATGGGCGCAATCGAGCAACCGATTGAAATCGATGACGCGGAAGTCAGAATTTCCGGAAGTTTCGGCGTGGTGTTCTTTCCCGAGTTTTGCCTCGATGTGGACCAGCTCATCAAACTCGCTGACCGTGCCATGTACCGAGCCAAAAAAGTCCATAAATCCACCGGTGCTGAAGGAAGTGCGATGATCGTAATGTCGGTACAGGAAGTCGGCGATAACGCGGAATAATCGAAATGAAAATTACTAACGTCAGTGTCGAGAAGTTCATCTGGCCTCGGGAAAAGCCAATCACCAATGGTCTGCATACCTACACCCACGCCAGCCTTGGCCTGGTCAATATCGAGACCGATGAGGGCATCTCCGGTACCGGCCTGATGAGCAGTTTCGCCGCAGGCGGTGGCACCGGCGAAGTAGAGACCGCAACGGTTGAGCATCTGACGCCAAAACTGATTGGCGAAGATCCGATAGATGTCGAACGAATCTGGCACAAAATATGGATACCGAAAACGATCGGTCGTCGCGGCTACACCACCCGCGCCATCAGCGCTATCGACATCGGTCTATGGGATATCCGCGCCAAGGCAGCGGGCATGCCCCTGTTCAAAATGTTGGGCGGCTACCGCGATCGAGTACCGACATATGTGGCCGGTGGCTACTACGTGCCTGGCAAGGACCTCTCAGGTCTTGCGGACGAAATGGTGGAATATGTCGAGATGGGTGCTAAGGCGGTCAAAATGAAAGTCGGCGCAGTGCCGATAAATGAAGACGTGGCCCGCGTGAAAGCGGCCCGTGAAGCGGTTGGTCCCGATGTCAAATTGCTACTCGATGCCAACTGCGCCTATCGCTATTACGAGGCAGTCCAATTCGCTAAACGGGTCGAGGAATTTGACATTTTTTGGTTCGAAGAGCCGGTCCCGCCCGACGATTACGAAGGCTATCGCAAGCTCGCACAGCAAACTTCGATCCCGCTCGCCGGAGGTGAAAACGAATATACGAAGTTCGGCTTCCGCGATTTGATCAAGGAGGAAGCGGTCGCTGTCCTAAATGCAGATGCCAAACATTTGGGCGGCGTGACCGAATTTATGAAAGTGGCGGCGTTGGCGCAGGCGCACCATATAGACATCGCACCACATGGCTCACAGGATATTCACGTGCACCTTGTCGCGGCGATCGAAAATGGGTTGATCCTTGAATTCTATCCGCAACGATTCGACCCAATGTGGGGCAAGATTTACAAGGAAACCTTGACTATCAATGACGATGGCACGGTTAGCCCACCCACCGTACCTGGAATAGGCGTAGATCCCGACTACGAGTTTCTCAAGCAATATCGGGTCGAGTAAAGGTGCGCTCAACAATGGCGCGAAATGTTTTGCCTTGGAACGTGGCTGTTATTGTCACATGCGTATTGTCTGTCGCGCTAATTGTCCTGCCCTGCACCGGGTCGGCACAATCTCCGGGCATGAAACCATTGCTGCTGGCCGAAGCGGACCGCAAAAAAACCCTGGTGATCGGTCGAATTTCGCGAAGCGCACGACGTCACGCTAAAAGAGTTCAAATCCTCGCCGATTATTTGGGCGAGCAACTGCAGGAATTTGGAATTCGTAACACCCAAAGCCTGATCGCCGAAGATCTTCCAACTATGATCAGGCATTTTAAGAATGGCGAGGTCGATCTCATTTCAGAAACCGCCTATGGCGCGGTCGAACTGGCGAACACCGTCGGCGCCAGGCCGCTCCTGCTAGAGTGGAAGCACGGTAACGAGTTTTACAAAAGTATAATTTTTGTACGCAAAGACTCTGCGATTTCGACCCTCGCAGACCTCAAGGGGAAGGTCATTGCATACGAAGACCCTGGATCGACAAGTGCCTTTTTTGTCCCGTTGATAATGCTTCATCAAGCTGGACTATCGAGCGCACGAATGAAAAGCATCCGCAGCCCTCTGCAAAGCGACAAGGCAAATTATGTGTTTACCGAGGGCGAACTCAATCAGGTCAGTCTCGTTCTCAATAAAAACGTCGATGCCGCCGCTTTCAGCAATTCAAATTGGGAAGAGTTTATCGCCCAAAACGACGAAATATCCGGCTTGTTTAGAATTCTCGGCACGAGCCCTCCGATATTGCGCTCCGTGATGCTTGCTCGACAAAATTTGAACCCGGACCTGCGCGACAAAATTGTCGAACTGTTGATCGATATCGATCAAACGAGCGAAGGTCGAAAAGTGCTGAAGAAGTATAATAAAGTCGAGCAATATTCGCTCTTCGAAGACGCGACACAAAAGAGTTGGCACTGGATAGCCGAATTTCGCCGCAAAATGACCAACTTTAAACAGTAAGCCGCGATAAGGGGATATCGTAAGATGGGATTTTCGACCCGTCTCACATTGATTGTGATTACGCTGGTGTTGGTCTTCATCGCCGCGTCGATGGCATTAGCGGTTGTCTCCTACAACACCGCGCTTACCGACCTCCGCGCAGCCAATGCGGAAGCGGCACGGCTTTTCCTGATTAATCAAGCCGAACAGATTGCAATTTCCCGTTCGCGTTCGCTGGCAAAGAATTTAATCAATCATGTCTATTTCTGGCGACTGGACCAGGTACGGAACCTGCTCGAGACCGAGCAATCCACACCAACCACACGCTATGTCTATCTACTCGATAAATCCGGAAGAATTGTTGCGGATGGTGCGCGCTCAGTCGCCAAATTGGGAAAACCGATGAAGGATGAGCGCATTTTGAAATCGCTCAGTGGCGGCCCCACCAAGTCTTGGATGGATGCGGATACACTTCATGTGGTGTCGCCGATTAAACTGAATAAGAAGCTATTGGGTGTCGTAGTTACCGGAATCACGCTGAAGGAGATCAAAGCCAAAATCGCCGTCTCGCGTACCTATATGGGATGGATTTCCGACAACTCCAAATATCTCTTTTTTAGTGGCCTATTGGCGATGACAGCGGCGCTTGCGCTGATCAGCGTAATTTTGACTATTCTCGTTTCGCGCACGACGACACAGCCGATCCGTAAACTTGCAGAGGTAACCCGTGCCATCGGTGAAGGCCAGTACGACACCTCGAGCCTACCCAAACGCAAAGACGAACTTGGCGATTTAGCAAATGCACTCCGGGATGCTGCCGAACACCGCAAGGAAGCAGAAGGTCAGCTGTTAGCCGCGAAAGATGCAGCGGAAAGTGCCAGCCGCCTGAAATCTCAATTCCTCATGACGGTCAGCCATGAATTGCGGACGCCGCTTCACCCGATCATCGGTTTTAGCGAAACCTTGGCCGCCAATATGAACCAGATGGAGGAAGAGAAAGTCATAGAGGCGTTGAACATCATCAACACCAGCGGCCATCAACTAAACGGAATCGTCAACGATGTCCTCGATCTAGCGCGCTTCGAAGCGGGTCAAATCGATATGACCCCATCGACTATTCGGGTCAGTGGCGTTTTGTCGGATCTTAGTGACCAACTACGCTATCTGATGCGTAAAACCGGCAACGAATTCGTCACCAGCTGTGCCGACGACGTGGATAAGATCATCACGGACGAAGTTAAGCTCAAACACATACTCGCTAACCTGATCGACAACGCAGCCAAGTTTACCGACAACGGTAAGATCGAGCTCCGGGCATTTCGTCAATTGGATGCCGTCGTCTTCGAGGTTGAGGATAACGGCATGGGGATCGACCCAACCAAACTCGAAATAATTTTCGAGCCTTTCGTACAGGTAAACGCTTCCTACAATCGGGATCAGTATGGTTCAGGCCTCGGCCTCGCCATCGTCAAACGCTATTGCGAATTGTTGGGTGGCAGCGTCAGTGCCGCAAGCGCCGTCAGTCAGGGCGCTTGTTTCACGGTCCGCATTCCCGATAAACCGGAAATCGCCGAGGCTTGATTAGCGCCTAGCGACCTTTCCAATCCGGAGCCCGCTTTTCCGCAAACGCCTTTGGACCTTCGACATAATCTTCGCTACTACGCAGAACCTTCTCGGCAGCGTAGACGGTATCGATGGCTTCACCCACCGATGCCATTTCAAGCCCTTGGCGCATAACCTCCATCGAAGTACGGATCGAAACCGGCGAACATTTCAGAATCTCGCCAGCCCAATCTTTCGCCGCATCCAACGCCTTACCTTCAGGTACCACTTCGGTAACGAAGCCGAGGCGATATCCTTCTTCCGCCGACACATGGCGGCCAGTGAGGATCATGCCCAATGCCTGATGCCGCGGTATCACCCGAGGTAAACGGTGCAGACCGCCCGACATCGCGGCCAAACCCACGCGAGGTTCAGGCAGCGCGAATTTCGCATTTTCGGAGGCGAGAATGATATCGCAAGCGAGTGCAAGCTCGAATCCACCGCCCATGGCGACACCGTTAACGGCGGCAATAATCGGCTTATTGCGTTCAAAGCGTTTAACGATACCACCAAAACCCGAGGGTGGCTTATCCCGGGTACCGCCTTCGGCCTGAAATTTGAGATCATTGCCCGCACTGAAAGCGCGTTCGCCGGCACCGGTCAAAATCGCGATCCATAGATCGTCATCCGCCTCAAACTCATCGAAGATTTCGGCCATCTCGAAATGCGCCATCGAATGCAATGCATTCATGCGCTCGGGCCGATTGACGGTGACGATCAGGATATGACCGTCTTTTTCTACGGTGGAATATTCACCCATTTATGGATCTCCCAAATATGCTAGGTCTGTTTGGCGTACTCTAAGCACATCCGCGGGGGCGACGCCAAGCCCCCGGGATACCGAGCGGTAGCGGTAATTCGGGGAGGTAAGATGGCAAGCGAATTCATTAGTCCGGAAACAGCAAAAGACTGGCTCGAGTCCGAAGAAGCGGTCCTCGTCGATGTGCGCGAAGCGCAAGAACACACGATGGCAAGGATCGAAGGTGCTACTCTTATCTCGCTTTCGGCGTTCGACCCCGAACAGATACCAGACCATGACGGCAAAAAACTTATTTTTCATTGTGCAAGCGGCGTGCGTTGCGGCATGGCCGCAGAACAAATGATATCAGCCGGCCATCAGGATACGATTTATCGACTACAAGGTGGCATTCAGGCTTGGCACGAAGCCGGCTATCCGGTGGTCTTTGGCTAAAACCAACATAGTCCGGTAACGACCTTTGGCTATTCCAAATTGCCGCCAGTCGGTGCATCAATAGACAAAACATTTAGGGGAGGAACTCATGCCCGCTGATATTCCCGCAAGCATGACAGTAGTCGAGATTACCAAACCCGGCAAAGCCGACGTTTTGAAACCGGCTACACGCGATGTGCCGGAACCGGCTAATCATGAAATTTTGATCAAAGTTGCCGCCGTGGGTGTTAACGGACCGGACCTTGTTCAGCGCCGTGGCCATTACCCACCGCCGAAGGGCGCAACCGACCTACTAGGACTTGAGGTTTCCGGCGAAGTGGTTGCAACCGGCAAGGATGTCGACTCATGGCAGGTGGGCGATCAGGTTTGTGGGCTCACCAATGGTGGCGGCTATGCGGAATATGTTCCCGCCGACGCCACACATTGTTTGCCGATCCCCAAAGGACTGTCGCTGGTTGAAGCGGCGAGCTTACCCGAAACTTTCTATACGGTCTGGAGCAATATTTTCATGGGCGTCGCCAATCTGCAGCCCGGTGAACTGTTCCTTGTCCATGGCGGTTCCGGCGGCATCGGCGCAACGGCGGTTCAACTCGGCAAGGCATTTGGTGCAACCGTATTCACGACCGATAGTCCCGCCGAACGTTGCGCCTTCGTCCAGGACCTCGGAGCGGACCGGGTGATCGATTACAATGAAGAGGACTTTGTCGAAATCGTGCGCGAAGCCGGCGGTGCCAATGTCATTCTCGACACCATCGGCGGCCCCTATGTCGAACGCAATATCAAGGCGACTAAGCACGAAGCGCGTATTGTCCAACTCGCTTTCAACATGGGTTCAAAGATGGAAATCAACTTGATGCCGGTGATGTTGAAGCGTCTGGTCTATACCGGC
>DLVK01000197.1:0-3488 GCA_003444235.1 Rhodospirillaceae bacterium | reverse complement strand
GTTTAGCAATACGTTTCCACGCTCGAAGTGGTCGAGAAGCCGGCCAGGTGTCGCGATCAACACATCTACGCCTCGGTCCAGGAGCTTGTCCTGTTCGTCGAAGGTAACGCCGCCGATCAACAGTGCCTTCGTAAGTTTGTGATACTTTCCGTAGAGGTCGAAATTTTCCGCCACTTGGGCGGCAAGTTCGCGTGTTGGCTCGAGAATAAGCGAGCGCGGCATCCGCATGCGGGCGCGGCCCTGATCGAGAATATCGAGCATCGGCAGGACGAAAGAAGCCGTTTTGCCGGTGCCGGTTTGCGCGCAGCCCAACAGGTCGCGGTTCATCAACACGTAAGGGATGGCTTGTTCCTGAATCGGCGTTGGATTTTCGTATCCGCGCTCGTCCAGTGCTAGTAATAGTTCTTCGCTTAAATCTAGGTCTTTAAATGTCATATAAGTTGGAATCTCGGATTAAGGGTGGGGTGGTACGTCGATGCCCTAATGAAATAAAGGGCCGAATTGTCGTTTGGAACTGTTTTCAAACTCATCAAACCTCGGGCGTAACGCGGTTCGCACAACTTTCGTGCACCTAAACCTCCCCCCGACGTTCATTACGGCTTATCTGCCGCTTCAAGTACCTTTCCCCCTGCTCACCCTATAGGTAGGGTGTTTGCCATGCTTAACAAGTGCGAAACGCCCTGTCCAGCGCTGGTTTCTGCCACTTTTGGTTAATTTTGGAGAAGAAAATTCATGGCGGAGAAAGAAGCGATGGTGTTGGTGCCGGGATTGCTCTGCGATCGGACGCTGTGGGCGCATCAGATGGAATTTCTTCGGGACGTCGCCAACCCGATGGTCGCAGACACGCTCTCCGACGACAGCATCGCCCATATGGCCGATCGCTTGCTGGCAGCGGCGCCGGAACGTTTCGCGCTGGCGGGCCTATCCATGGGGGGATATGTGGCGTTCGAGGTGATGCGCCGCGCACCGGAGAGGGTGAGCCGGCTTGCGCTCATGGATACCTCCGCGGCGCCCGACGATCCCGATAAGACCAAAATTCGCAAAGGCCTGATCCGCCTTGCAGAAATGGGAAAGTTCAAAGGCGTAACGCCGCGACTGTTGCCGATGCTGGTGCATGAAGATCGCCTTGAAGACGAGCAACTTTGCGGCGCGATCACCGAAATGGCCGGACGGGTCGGCAAAGACAGCTTCGTCTCTCAGCAAAGGGCGATCATGGGTCGTGCGGACAGCCGCGAGAGCCAGGCCGATATTTCCGTTCCCACACTTGTTCTTTGCGGACGTCAGGACGTGCTGACGCCGCTCGAAGCTCACGAGGAGATGGCTGACGCGATCCCGACGGCAAGGCTCTGCGTGATCGAAGAATGCGGCCATCTCGCGACAATGGAGCGCCCGCACGCGGTGACGGCGCTGATGCGAGATTGGTTGCTCAGGCCCTAGGTTTTACTTCTCCACCGTCCGCTTTTCGATTTCCAGCATCGCTTCGAGTCCGATGGTTTCCTTCATTTCCTGATCCACAGCCTTGGCTTCTTCGGCACTCATACCCGGATCGAGCATGCCCTGGGCCATGCTTTCGTAACACTGTTTCCAGGCCTTGTAGCCCGCGAGGAAGGGGTGGCCTGAATCCACGAACAAGCGGCAGCCGAGGCTTCCGAGTTCCTCCAAACTCATGCCGGTGCCTTGCAGGCCGCCGGAGCGAGCGTTGTACATCAAGGGCGGGTCCAGCCGTTCACCGAGAAAGCGATAGTCTTCCGGTGTGTTCGGTCCCAGCATGAGAACATCGGCGCCTGCCTTCTTGTAGGCTTCGGCCCGGCGGATGGCGTCGTCATAATCGGAGGCACGCATGCCGTTGGTGCGTGCGATGATCAGCATATCGCCCCGACGCGCGGCGACCGCTTCCTTGACCTTCTCCACCATTAATTCCAGGGGCACCATATGTTCGATGCCCACATGGTGGTGCGCTCGCTTCGGCAATATCTGGTCCTCGATCTCGATTGCCGCGAAGCCCGCGTTCTCCGCCATGGTGATCGTACGGTGCATATGCATCGGATCGCCGAACCCGGCGGCGGCATCCAGGATCAAAGGCAGGGGACAGGCGGCCCCGATCTCGACGCCGAGCTGGCACATTTCGGTAATGTTGAGATTGGCTTCGAGCGTCGTCTTCACATAACCGAGCGTTCCGCCGCCCAGATAAAGCGCGGGAAATCCTGCCTGCTCCGCAAGCTTGGCCATAATCGGGTTGAAAACGACGGTTGCCGGGACGACTTTTTCACCGGCGATCATGTTGCGAAGGGTGGGCATCGGGCGGCTCCTTCTAAAATACGCACATTGGGCAATCTGCCGCCGCGAGCTTTTCTTCCCATTGCTCCGGCAGTTCGATCTTCTTCGCCGTTGGATAGCCCAAGATACCGTTATGCGCGAACACATAGGCGTTGGTGCGCAGTTCGTCTCCCGCGACGACGATCATGAAATCTTCGGGCTTGAAGACAATGGGTACCAGGCGATCCGGATCGTCATTCTCGGTGAAGTCCGCAGGTAGCTTGCCGAGATCGGCCTGTTCTTGAATCGACCAAATATGATGGTCGGTCCATTCGCCGAGATAACGTTCGAATTCCCCTGCGGTCATGCGTGCATGGTCGAATAGATATTGCTTAACGTCCGCTTTCGACCAGCCCGCCTTGGCGATGGTCTCGGCAAGGATCGGACTGAGAACCAGCAGAGGCCTGAGTGTCCCGAGCGAAGTGCCGACGGTGAAGGCGATGTGCCAGGTATGCATGCGCAAGAGCGCGTCGGTGAGATAGGGCATCATCTTTTCCGGATGATCGCCATAGACCGATGACAGCACGTTGCCGCCCACATAGCGCGAGATGGTGGCGGTATTGTCGCCGGCGGCAAATCCCATCTCGACACTGTTCGGCTCCCAGCCGATGCGCTCGCAGACATCCTCATTTTCTGCCAGCACGACCCGCCAGGTATTGCCGAAGGTGCATTTGTCGTTCTTATGCAAAAGGAAGCCCGCGACGTTACGGAGATAAAGGCGCCAAAAACGTCCGACCGCCGTGTTGGGCATGAAGCCGTCGCGAAGAACGCCTTGAGTGCTGTTGAAATCGAGTTCCTTGACGATGGGGCCGTTCAGTGTGATCAGCGTCTCGCCGCCCGGCGTATTGCCGCTATGCTCGACCCCATAAACCGGATCGACCATAGCTTCGATCAGGGCTACCAGGACCGGCATATATTGCGGCCGGCAGCCGGACATTACCCCGTTGACCGCCACGCTCCAGACGGTCGCCGCCCGGCTGTCCGGCAGGATAACGCCTAAAACTTCGTCGGGCGCACGGTCGGTAAACTTCAGGAATTCCTCCACCTTGTCCAATGTGGGGGGCACGACGGGGAGGCCGTCCGACCATTCATTGTCGTAGAACAGCGAATTGATTTCTTCGAAGCTGCCTTCGGCGACGATCTCGCGCGGCGCCGGTTCGGCACTGTCGTTG
>DLVK01000118.1:5414-5773 GCA_003444235.1 Rhodospirillaceae bacterium | reverse complement strand
GGCGAAAGAGGCGGAAGCGGAAATTGCCGCCGGCCGCTACAAGGGGCCGCTGCACGGCATTCCGTTTGCCCTTAAGGATATCTACGAGACCGAGGGCATTCGCACCACGGCGCATTCGAAAATTTTGATGGATAATGTGCCGGACAAGGACGCGACCTCGGTTGCCAATCTCAAAAAGGCCGGTGCCATTTTGCTCGGCAAGCTGGCGACCCACGAATTCGCCCATGGTGGACCGTCGCTGGACCTGCCATGGCCCCCGGCGCGCAATCCTTGGCAGCTCGATCGCTTCTCCGGCGGGTCGTCGAGCGGCTCCGGCTGTGGCGTCGCGGCGGGGTTGTTCCCGCTCGCGACAGGTTCCT
>DLVK01000118.1:0-5085 GCA_003444235.1 Rhodospirillaceae bacterium | reverse complement strand
GGGCGGATCGATCCGCGGGCCGGCAGGGTTATGCGGTATCGCGGGGTTGAAGCCCACATACGGTCTGGTGAGTCGCGCCGGTGTAATTCCCAATTCCTATTCCTACGATCATGCGGGCCCGATGGCCTGGAACGTGGAAGATGTCGCCATCGGCCTTCAGGGAATGGCGAGCTACGATCCGTTGGGTGACCCGGCCAGCGCGAAAGTCACCTATCCCGATTACCGTTCGGCTTTGAACGGAGACGTGAAGGGACTTCGTGTCGGCGTTATTCGCCATTTCTATGAAGAGGAACACAACTTCGCCGAAGCATCGATTAACGGCATGAACGAGGCCATCGCCGTGTTCGAGAGCCTCGGTGCCAAGGTTTCGGACGTGCGTGTACGGCCGCTGCAGGATTACCGAATCGTCAAGCTGGTAATGGGTGAATCGGAAATCTTCTCGGTCAACTATCCCGATTTGATCAAACGGCCCGGTGATTTCGGTCACGATTTCAGAAGCCGCACCATTCCCGCCTATCTCATCCCGGGCGTCGACTATGTTCAGGCAAGTCGTCTGCGCCGAATCATGATGGCGGAGATGGAAGAGGTCTATAAGGACTACGATGTGCTGATTACGGCGGGGCAGGGGCCGGCACCGGTATTCCCTGCCTACAATTCGATCAGCAATTGGACCGGCGGAAAGGCATCCGTGCATTACAACGTCGTTGCCGGGCCGTCGATCTCGGTCTGTAACGGATTCGACGAGGATGGCATGCCGGTTTCCCTCATGGTTTGTGGGCGACCGTTCTCTGAGACTGTGGTGCTGAACGCGGCCCATGCCTTCGAGAAAGCCACCGCCTGGCGCGATCGGCGGCCGGAACTGTCACCGGATATGGAAAAGCTTCCCACCGGCGAAATTCCCATCATCCCCGATGTCAGCGGCGTCGATGAGGCGACAAAGGCCCGGGCTGCCGCTGCGGTAGCAGGGGCGGGCCTCACGCTGGATGGTGTCATGCTCGACGAGGTGTTCGAAGCAGCACCGTATATTTTCGAAATGTCGGCGCGGCTGCGTCAGGATTTGATGCGGTTCGACGAGCCGTCGTCGATCATGGTTGCTCAGCCGGCGAAGGAGTAAGGACATGACCGAAGCCTATGAATTGACCGCCACCGAAGGCTTGAAGGCGATGGAAGCAGGCAACCTGACCGCCGAGGCCTGGGTCGCAAGCTGTTTCGAGCGCATTCAAGACCGCGAAGAGCAGGTTTTGGCCTGGGAGTATCTCGACCGGGACGGTGCTTTGGCCAAAGCGCGGGAGATCGACAAAGGGGGCAATGGTGGGCTCGCGGCAGGCGCCCCCTTCGGTGCCAAGGACATTATCGATTCTCACGACATGCCGACGGGCTACGGCTCGCCGATCCATGAAGGATTCCAGCCGGGCCGGGACGCGGGCTGCCTTGCCATTACCCGTGCGTCGGGAGCGGTGTTGCTAGGGAAGACGGTCACGACCGAGTTCGGACACCGTTTTCCCGGCAAGACGCTCAATCCTTTCAATCCGGCCTTTACGCCGGGCGGTTCTTCGTCAGGCTCCGCTGCCGGTGTCGGCGATAAGATGATACCGATGGCGCTTGGCACGCAGACGGGCGGTTCGGTCATTCGGCCGTCGACCTATTGCGGGACGGTCGGCTACAAGCCCACTTTCGAGGACATAAATCGAAACGGTGTGCTGCCCAATTCGCCGAGCTTCGACACCATCGGCATCATCGCGCGGTCGGTGGAAGATTTGGCCTTATTCCGTTCGGTGGTGCTGGAAGAGGCATTGCGGCCCCTATCGGCGCCCGCAGTCGCGGATCTCAAGCTTGCCTTTTACCGGACCCCTAATTGGGATCAGGCGGACGGCACGACCCATGACCTGCTCGAAGGCGCTGCCTCTGCATTGTCCTCGGCGGGGGCCGAGGTAAGCGACCTTTCCCTGCCCAGCGAAGATGACTATCAGGCGTTGCACACCACGATCGCCGGTTGGGAGTTCGCCCGCACGGTGGCGTGGGAGCGATTCAATCGTCTCGAACAACTGAGCGACGATCTTCGCGACGGGCGGATGCAAAACGGCGTCAACACTTCTTACGAAGAATACCGCGAAGCGACCATGCGGTTGGAAGTGATCAAACGCGAGGTGGATACGGTATTGGCCGATTACGACGCTGTCCTATGCCCCGCGGCACCGGGCGAAGCGCTCGAAGGCCATTCGCGGACCGGCAGCGCCATCTTCAATAGTCTCTGGACCATGCTCGGCACTCCGGCGGTGACGCTACCGCTCTGGACCGGCCCGCAGGGGCTCCCGATGGGGATGCAGTTGATTGCCGGACGGACCAAGGACCGGCAGCTGTTCGATGTGGCGGAAACGGTTTGGCAGGCGTTGCGGTAGGACAGCAAAGATTGCTTCAACGCACTTGAAGTAATCCAGTAAAAATTTATCGCTTAAACCACTCGCGGCTATCTCGAGTGAAAAGATAGTACGTGCCGACACATTGGGTAAAAATAATTCCAATTAAAATCGGTCCGCCGGTGAAAAAATTATTAAATTTGGGTGGGTAAAAGAAATACCCAGCAATGGTAAGCAGGATAAGTGCCCACTTTGCGATATTGTTGCGTTTCCGGGATGCAAGAAGAACCAAGGCCAAAGTGACTATGATGAATCCTGCCTTGATGCCTGAAAAAATGAGCACAGGTTTTATCGGGCCCAGGAAATGGAACAAAAGCAGCAGCATGATGGCGCTGAGGCCCAAAGCAACAAACCACGCTCTTTCGAAATATTTAATCGAAGCTGGTATGGCTCTCACCTTACGCCGCGACCGGTGTCCTGAGGTCGTCCGGTAGATGAAAGCCCGTCCGCTTGTGGAAGCGGGGCTGGGTCGAGGGGAAACTGTCGCGCCGGTGCATGACCTGGGTGTTGTCCCACATGATTACGTCCCCCGATGACCAACTGTGCGAATAGACATAATTGGATGCATGCACGACCAGCTCTTCGAGGAAGATTTCGCTTTCTTCTTCCGAGAGATCGCCGATTTGGGTGATGTGATTGGGGCTTAGATAAAGCGCCGCGCGGTCGAGATAGGGATGTTTGCGCACCAGCGGATGCCAGGTATGCGACAGCTCGTCCGCCTGATCGTCCTTCATCGGCCGGCGGCGGGGCCGCCCCTTCTTGACCGGCGAATAGCAGGCCTGAATTCCGTCCACTTTGGTTTTTACGTCGTCGGGCAACGTCTCGTAGGTCTTGGTAAGGTCGGCAAACAGCGTGTTGCCGCCGTCTTCTGGGATGGTGATGCCGTAGAGAATGGTCGCGAAGACCGGACCCGAGGTGTAGCTCTGGTCCGAATGCCAGGCGAGATTGCCTTTCACAGGCGCTTCCTTGGCCTGGCTCGACATGTACATCACCTCGTCGGGGCCGTCGCCGAGCAGGTTTTTCTGAACATGAACGAAAACCGGACCCAACCGTTCGGCAAATGTCACCAGGTCTTCGTCTTCCAGTTCCTGACCGGTAAAGACAGCGACCTTGTTTTCCATCCAGAGCTGTTTGATTTCGGCCAGTTGATCGTCGCTCAAAGCTTTAAGGTCGATCCCGTCGACCCGGGCCGCAAAGTCGTCCTGCAAGACTGTCACTTCCATGACGTTTTCTCCCTAGTATACCGGGTCAATAGCCCGGTCCGCGGGCGTCGATGCGCCAAACATCCTCCACTTTATCATCTCGCACGCAAACAACCCAGTCATGGAGGTTGAAGGTGGGGTCCACATGGCCCGGAATAAGCTTGACCTTTTCGCCGATGGTGAGCGGCTTGGCGTTATGGCCCAGCGAGAGCTTGGTGTGTTCGTCGGACTGGCCGTCGACCTCGATACCGTCGAGCTCTGCGACCGTAGCGAGGCCGGAGTCCTTGCTGTGTCCTTTATGGCCGACATCGAGAAAGGCCTCACCGGCCCGGGGGGCGCTGATCACCGTCGTCCATAGAAAAAGCGCGTGGTTGAAGGTGGCGAAGGGGTTGCCGTCGTCGCCCTCGATTGTGGCGTAGTCCGCATCCATGAAGGCGAACGAGCCGGCCTGAACTTCCGTATAAAGCCCGCTATCGCGCTCATTGGGGAAACTTCCGGTGCCGGCACCGGTTACCCAATCGCGGTCGAGCCCGACCTCTGCGAGCGCGGCCTTGCTGGCCTTAACCTTTTCGATGGTCTTCGCGATGGCCGATTTGCGGTCGGCAGCGGAAACGAGATGCTGTGCGCTGCCGTGATAGGCCTGTAGGCCCGCGAAGTGGAGTCCCTTGGCCGCGTCGACTTCCTTCGCGAGGACGGCGACCGCGTCTCCCGGCTCGACACCGCACCGTCCGGCACCCACATCCACTTCGACCAGAACGTTGAGCGTAATGGCCGCGTTCTCTGCTGCCGCATTTAGCAATGGGATTGCCGCCGCGTCATCGCAGAGCACCGCCACGTCCGCCTGTTTGGTAAGCTCGCAAAGCCGGCCCAGTTTCGCCGGATCGACGATCTGATTTGTCACCAAAACATTTTCCACGCCGCCTGCGACCATCGCCGCGGCTTCGGACACTTTTTGGCAACAGACGCCGACGGCCCCAGATGCGATCTGGCGTTTGGCGATTTCGCTGCATTTATGCGCCTTGGCGTGGCCACGCAGACGAGCATCGGAGCCTTCTAAAGCCGCTGCCATGGTGGCGAGGTTTTGCTCGAAAGCGTCCATGTCGAGGAGCAGCGACGGCGTATCCACGTCGGCTAAAGACATGCCGGGTTCGGCGGGGCGGTAGGGGGGCATACGAATCTCCTAAATCGGTACGTCACCGCTGATTTGGGTGCGGTGCATATAGCGGCGGGTGGCGTTGTCGAAGGGGTCGCGACGGTGCATGGCGTTGCGGTTGTCCCATAGCAAAATATCGCCGACCTGCCATTCGTGGTGCCAGATGAAGCGGTCCTGGATGACGTGGGCCCAGAGCCGGTCCAGCAAAGCTTCGGAGTCTTGCAGCGGCAGGCCTTCCATATATGCATTGGGGCGTCGTCCGAGGAACAGCGATTTGCGGCCGGTCTCGGGATGGGTGCGGACGATGGGGTGG
>DLVK01000435.1:0-3150 GCA_003444235.1 Rhodospirillaceae bacterium | reverse complement strand
TAGTGTGGCGCTTGACGTTAGGGGAGGTGACCATGGCGAGCGATAATCTCGGCGTTTACAACATCGAAGATCTTCGGCAGATCGCTAAAAAGCGCGTGCCGAAAGGCGTGTTCGGCTATGTGGATGGCGGTGCGGAGGATGGCATTGCCGTCCAGAATAACCGCGATGCCTACACCCAGCTAAAGATCAAAAACCGTGTTTTGGTCGACGTCTCCAAACGCTCTACCGAGACCACTATTTTCGGTAAGAAGGCGGCGATGCCGTATGGTGTGTCGCCGACCGGTACCGCGGGATTGATGTGGTATGGCGGCGAGGCCGGCGTTGCGAAAGCGGCAACGAAGATGGGCGTGCCGTGCACGGTGGCACTCAACGCCCAAACGTCGATGGAAGAAATTTGGGACGCTGCCGGTGAAGGCAATCTTTGGTTCCAGGTCTATATGTGGCCCGACAAGGACCTCAGCATGCAGCAGATCGACCGTATCAAATCGGTCGGTTACGAGACGCTGATCATTACCGTCGATGGACCGGTGGGTTCGAACCGCGAATACAATAAGAAGAACTGCTTTTCGATGCCCTTGAAGTACTCGCCAAAGCTGTTCGCGCAATTGTTGGCGAGGCCGAGTTGGCTGCTCCGTGTGCTGGGTCAGCATTATCTAAAGCGCGGCGCGCCGACCATGGTCAATTATCCTGACGAGATGATGAGCCGGATCACCGATCCGATCCTCAAACATATGGTGACGAAAACCGACAACCTCACCTGGGATCACGTTCAACGTATTCGCGATGTCTGGCCCGGCAACTTGATGATCAAAGGATTGCAAAGCGCCGAAGATGCCGTAATCGCCAAGGAGCGTGGGCTCGAAGGTGTCGTGCTGTCGAATCATGGCGGGCGTTACGTTGATAGCGCTCCGGCACCGCTTCAAGTGGTCGCCGAGGTACGCGAAGCGGTCGGCGATGATTTTACCGTCACGATCGATAGCGGTGCCCGGCGCGGCTCCGATCTGGTCAAGGCGGTCGCCCTGGGAGCCGATCTTGTTATGTCCGGGCGTCCCACGCTATGGGGTGCGGCGGCGGCAGGAAGCGCCGGCTCCTATCGGGCGCTTGAAATCTTCCAAACTGAAATGGACCGGATCATGGCGCAGCTCGGTTTAAACACGGTCGACGAAATCGGCCCGCAAATTTTTTGGAACCCACCGGATTGGGTGCCTCAAGTCACTCCTTCACTGAAAGCGGCGGCGGAGTAAGCACGATGGCGAACGATCACATGGGCTTCTACAACATCGAAGATTTGCGCCAGAAGGCGAAGAAGCGTCTGCCGAAAGGCATTTTCGAGTATATCGATCTCGGGTCTGAGGATTACATCGCGCTGCAAAACAATCGCGACGCCTATACCCAGCTCAAGATGAAGAACCGGGTGCTGGTCGACGTTTCCAAGCGCTCTTGCGAAACGGAAATCTTTGGTAACAAGATCAAAATGCCCTACGGCATTTCGCCGACTGCGTCCGCTGGGCTTACCAACTATGGCGGAGAGATCGATCTTGCCAGGGCAGCCCAGCGCATGGGCGTGGTTTGCACCGCGGCGACCAGCGCGCTGACGCCGATGGAAGAAATTTGGGATGCGGCTGGCGGCGGCAATCTCTGGTTTCAGCTTTATATGTGGGTCGACAAGGAACTTCGTATGAAGTTCGTCGAAAAAATTCAATCAGTCGGTTATGAGACCTTGATTGTCACGGTCGACGGCCCGGTTGGTGCCAACCGAGAGCATAACAATCGCAACGGCTATTCGATGCCGCTGCGGTATTCACCTCAATTGGTAAGTGGCATTCTCGCTAACCCAGGCTGGTGTTTCCGGGTGCTGCTCAAACAGTATTTGAAAAGGGGCTCGTTCCAGAAGGAAAATTATCCCGAGGAACTGAACCGAAAGCTTACCCAGATGGATGTCGCCTCGGGTACCAACAAGCAGCTCAAGCCGGATATGCAATGCTGGGACGACATCAAGCGCATCCAGGATATGTGGAAGGGAAATCTTCTGATCAAAGGACTGCAAAGCGCGGAAGATGCTGTACTGGCAGCTGAAATGGGGTTGGACGGTGTCGTGCTGTCGAACCATGGCGGTCGTTACGTGGACAATGCGCCCTCGCCGTTGCAGGTGACGGCGGAAACCCGCGCTGCGGTCGGCGATCGACTGAAAATCATTATCGATAGCGGCCCGCGTCGGGGGTCCGATATCGTTAAGGCGATTGCGTGCGGTGCCGATATGGTAATGTCCGGCCGGCCGACGCTTTATGGGGCCGCAGCTGCCGGCGAGGCAGGCGCTTATCGGGCGCTCGAAATTTTCCACTCCGAGATGGACCGCATCATGGCTCAGCTCGGGTTGAACGCGGTCGAGGAGATCGGACCGCAAATATTTTGGAATCCGCCCAACTGGGTGCCGCGCCTAGAGGCCGGTTTGAAAGCGGCGGCGGAATAAGGAGAGAAGGACATGTCCAAGGACGTTTCGAAATTTTACAACATCGAAGATTTGCGCGTTAAGGCGAAGAAAAGATTGCCGCACGGTATCTTCGAATTCATCGACGGCGGTGCGGAAGACGGGATTGCCGTGGTCAACAATCGCGACGCCTTCAGGTCCTTGAAGATCAAGAACCGGGTCTTGGTGGACGTCTCGAAGCGCTCGACGAAGAGCGAAATATTCGGCAAGGAAATTGCCTTGCCTTACGGCATCTCGCCAACCGGCGGTGCGGGCATTTCCTGGTACGAAGGCGAAATCGGTCTCGCCAAGGCCGCCGCCAAGATGGGCGTGCCTTGCACCTTGGCGACCAACGCGCTGATCCCGATGGAAGACATTTGCGAACAGGCCGGCGGCAATCTTTGGTTCCAGCTCTATATGTGGGCGGACAAGGAAATGAGCATGAAATTCCTCGAGCGGGTTAAGAATGCCGGCATCGAAACGCTCATCGTTACCGTCGACGGTCCGGTCGGCCCCAACCGCGAATACAATCTCAAAAACGGATTTTCCAACCCGCTTCGTTATACGCCAAAAATGATTGCCCAGTTATTGGCGCGGCCGGGATGGTGTCTGAACGTTCTGGCGCAGCAATATTTGAAGCGCGGCGCCTTCCAGAAGGAAAATTATCCCGAGGAACTGAACCG
>DLVK01000283.1:0-3383 GCA_003444235.1 Rhodospirillaceae bacterium | reverse complement strand
GTAAGCGAGATTATCCCACAGACGGTGCGCCCATACGAAGAGGCAAAGCAGCAAATTGGCGATGAGTTGCGTAAGGAACAGGCCGTTGAGGATGTTGTTCGGTTGTCCAACGCGCTTGAGGATGCGCTCGGGAAAGGCGGCACTTTGGACGGTGCTGCAGCTGCGCAAGGGCTGGCTGCGCAAAAAGTAGCCGCAATGGACCTTGGGGGGCGCGACAAGCGCGAAAAACCCATCAAAGGCTTACCAGGTGCGCCTTTTAACGAGACTGTTTTCAATACGGATCAAGGCCAGGATTCATTCCTGACCGAAACCAAGGATGGTGGATTTTTCATACTTCGGGTCGACGGCATCACGAAATCGGTTCTGCGGCCCTTGGAAAAGGTAAAAAATCGGGTTCGCGCCGCTTGGATTTCCCGAAAACGACAGGGCATCGCTCGGGCAAAGGCAAAAAAACTCGCACAACGGATTAACGATGGCAGCGATATCGCGTCAATTGCCGAGCAAAGCGGTGGGAAGCTCGTAAAGATCGGGCCCGTGACTCGCTCGGACCAGGACAAAAATGCGCCTGCGGGACTTATTGGCAAAATTTTCCAGCTTAAATCCAAGGGTAAAGCGACATTTGGCGCGGATGGTGAAGGTTATGTCGTTGCTGCGCTGACGGATATCAAATCAGCGGAAGGGCGCGCTAACAAGGATGCGACGAAAGAGCTAAACGATCAGCTAAGGTCCTCGATGGTAGCGGATATTCTGGCGCAATTTCAGAACGCGGTGCGAACCAGCCACAAAGTTTCCGTGGACCAACCTGCCCTAAAACGCTTTTTCGATCGCGATAGCGCGGGGTATCGTGGCGGCCATGGGGGAGGCTATGGCGGTCATGGCGGCAATTACTGATCGTTCGGCATTCGATGCCACTTATGAGACCGGCGCCCCCCAGATTATCTGGGAAAGGCGTGTGGCGGACCTGGAAACGCCGGTTTCGGCGATGCTCAAACTCGCAGCGGACGAACCCTATAGTTTTCTCCTAGAATCGGTCGAAGGCGGGGCGATACGAGGACGTTATTCGTTTATCGGCCTCAATCCTGACCTGATTTGGCGCTGCCATGACGACAAGGCCGAGATTTGCCGAAACCCAGTACCCGGCGCCCAGCTGAGCTACGAGACCTGTCCTGAGCCAAGTTTGGAGGCTCTTAGGGCAATTCTGGCTGAATCCGAGATCAAAATGCCCGACGGGATGCCTCCAATGTCCGCTGGCTTGGTCGGTTATATGAGTTACGACATGGTGCGTCTTATGGAGCGCCTTCCGGACGAAAACCCCGATACGCTGGGCTTACCGTCTGGCCTCTTTATCAGGCCGACAGTGATTGCGGTATTTGATACGATTGAAGAATCTTTGACTGTTGTCACGCCGGTGCGTCCAGACGACGAGGTTCCCACTGAAGAAGCGCACCGGGCCGCCGAATCGCGTATCGAGTCCGTCTGGCAGCGCCTCGCCTCTCGGGACAGTTCCGGTGATGCTCAAGGAACGACAGCCTCGGCATCTGTCGAGCCAGTTTCAAATATGGCGCGAGAAGATTTCCACCTAATGGTCGACCGGGCGAAGGAATACATTCGCGCAGGTGATGCATTTCAGGTCGTTGTAAGTCAGCGATTTGCGCTACCATTTGATTTGCCACCGATTGAACTTTACCGCGCCTTGAGGCGTCTAAACCCCTCACCTTATTTGTTTATTCTCAATTTTGATGAATTTTCGGTCGTCGGTTCGAGCCCTGAAATCCTCGTAAGGGTGCGTGATGGCGTCGTCACCATCCGGCCGATCGCCGGCACACGTCCACGTGGTAAAACTGCTGCGGAGGATAAAGATCTCGCTGATGAATTATTGAATGATCCTAAAGAGTTAGCTGAGCACCTGATGTTGCTGGATTTGGGCCGAAACGACGTAGGGCGAGTCGCCGAGATCGATAGCGTCGAAGTTACCGATCAGTTTTTCATCGAGTATTACAGCCATGTCATGCACATCGTTTCGAATGTGATCGGAAAAATTAGTGCCGATTACGACGCGCTTTCGGCGATGGTGGCGGGGTTCCCCGCAGGCACCGTTTCGGGTGCCCCGAAAGTTCGGGCCATGGAAATTATCGACGAATTGGAACCTGAAAAACGTGGTGTATATGCCGGCTGCATCGGCTATTTCGGCGCCGATGGAGACATGGATACATGCATCGCCCTAAGGACCGCAGTCGTTAAGGATAACACGGTTTACGTGCAGGCTGGCGGTGGTGTCGTGGCGGATAGTGATCCTGAAGCCGAATACCAGGAAAGCTGGAATAAGGCGCGCGCCATAATGCGTGCTGTCGAAGAGGCGAACCGGATAAACGGCGGAACTGAAACCGCATAGCAGAGCTATCCGGATAGCGGTTTTCGACGAACGATCGCCGTTACAGGTACAAGCACGAATCCTTTCTTACGCATGGCTGGTATCCACCGCCGCAACACTGCAATGGTTTCGTCATAAGGGTGGCCGATTCCAATTGCGCTACCGTTTCGCCGTGCGACTGACTCGAGCTGGCGAAACTGCTGTTCGATAGCCTCTTCAGTAATATTGTTATCCAGGAAAACATCGCGCACCGTATGCGGTACCTGCATTAACCTTGCCAGCCGAAAACCTTGGGTCTTGGTTGTGGTTTTTGAATCAAGGAACATAAGTCCGCGGCGTCGAAGCGTCTGCATGACAATTTGCATACCTTCGGGCCAAGCCGTGAATTTGCTACCCATATGATTGTTGACGCCAACGAAACCCCGGAATTGCGACAGATTCCAGATTAAACGACGCTTTAACTCGTTTTTGGTTAAACTGGTTAGTAGCGCATTCTTGCCGGGGTTTGCGCCAGGATCCAACGGTTCCATCGGCAAATGGACGAGCAATTCATGACCTTGCGCACGTGCTTGTTTGGCATGCTTGGCGAGGTTGTAACCATAAGGCATTAGCGCCAATGTTAGTGGTCCAGGAAGGCTAATCGTGCGTCTGGTGCGTCGCTGATCGATGCCAAGATCATCGATCACGACGGCGATGGCGGGTCGGTTTCCGATCGCGGGCGCTCGGATCGCGTATTGCTGCCATGGAGCAATTTGCGCCGTACTCGTTCGGTTGCGAACCGATGCCGAATTCGGTTGTTTTTCCGAACTTGTTTTTTTCGTTATTGGTGTTTTTCGCGGTGTGCTTTGGGCTGGTTTTTGGGGCTTTGAAATAGGTTTCGATGGTTTTTTGACCGCCTGTGCGACCGCTCTCTTAGATTGAACTATATCTGATTTCGGAGTCGGCTTGGTGGCCCGGCGAGGAGGTGGATTCTTATCGATGACCGTAACAGGAACGCTGTAATTCCGCACAG
>DLVK01000141.1:0-2635 GCA_003444235.1 Rhodospirillaceae bacterium | reverse complement strand
GGACACCGCAGGACATGGCGGATTTGGTGCGGTTTTTAGTCGGACCATACGCGCGCTATATTTCGGGCCAGACAATTCAGGTCAACGGTGCGGCGTTGATGCCGCATTAATCGAAGAGGAGAAAAAGATATGTGTGCTATGCGGATTGCCCATATCGCGGTCAGGGTCGATGATATCGAGGAAGCGCGAGCCTTTTACGAAGGCGTTCTCGGTATGACCGAGGTAAGAAACGAACACCATCGTGAACATTGGTCGTGCCATTTGACGGACGGGCATATCGATCTGTCGATCTTGCAATACGACAAGGGAAGCAAGACCAAGGAAGCGCTGGCTGCGGGAGAAAAGCCCTGTATCCATCATATCGGGTTCGAGGTCGACGACCTCGAGGAAGGAATTTCGGACCTCAAGGAACGCGGTTACGAGATCATTACGGCCCCTGGAGTGATACCGGTCAAATTCCGTGCACCCGGCGGGACGGTTGCTGAAATCGCACCCGCAGGTCGCTTCCTACAGGATGCCCAGTCCAAGGGATGACCGACCGCAACCGAGAACTTGACGGCAAAGTCGCTATTGTCACCGGTAGTGCACGCAACATCGGCCAAGCGACGGCCGAGGAACTGGCGCGGGCCGGGGCGGCGGTGACGGTCAATGCGGTCAACGATCAAGAAGCCTGCGAGGCGGTTGCCGGCGGTATTTTGGACGCCGGCGGCAAAGCGATACCGGTAATGGCCGACGTTACCGATCAGGCAGACGTGGATCGCCTGGTGGAAGCGACGCTCAAGGCTTTCGGCGCGATCGACATTTTGATCCTCAATGCCGCGATCCGTATCGATGTTCCGTTTCTGGAGCGCAATTTCGACAATTGGCAGCGAGCCATGGCGGTAGCAGTCGATGGGAGTTTCCGACTTTCGCTCGCGTGCGTGCCGCACATGATCGAGCGCGGCGGCGGTGCCATCGTCGGCATGCATGGTATGCAGTCCTATACTGCCGCATTCGGTAAAAACCCGGCGGTCAAGGACGCTCAAGCCGGCATGTTGCGTGGCATGGCGCGCGATCTCGGAGAACATAACATCACGTGCAATATCGCCGTCGTCGGCCCGTTCGATACGGACCGGGCTAGCAGTTCCGGCGAGCTGGCTGTACCTAAACTCTCCGACAACATTCCGCTTGGCCGGCGTGGCGTTCCGCAAGACATGGCAAACTGTGTTCGCTTTCTCGTCGGCCCATTCGCAACCTACATTAGCGGCCAGACCATTCATCTGAATGGTGCCTATCACATGCCGCACTGAAATTACGCCTTTGACTATTCTCGATATTACCACGCTCACGATAGCGGCCTTCTTCACGTCCGCGCTCACGGCTGTTGCCGGCGCCGGCGGTGGTGCCGCATTGATGGCGATTATGCTCCAGTTCATGCCGCCGGTGGCTGCCATTCCCGTGCATGGTGCGGTGCATCTGGTGTCCAACATCACCCGCTGTTGGTTGCTGTGGCGCCACATGAGCTGGCCGATCATTATTCGATTTGCAATTCCGTTGCCGTTTGGCGCGGTCTTAGGGCTTTGGCTTTTTCAGGGCCTTTCGATCGAGACCGTGCAAATTCTGATCGGAGCGTTCGTATTGTTGTCGTTGGTCAGCAGTCAAATGCAGGGGTTTGGCGGCAAGGAGCTGCCCCTGTGGGGTTTCGTGCCAGTGGGATTCGGGGCGGGTATTCTAAATATGATCGTCGGCGCGATCGCACCGATCCTTGGGGTATTCGTGATCCGAAAGGATCTCACCAAGGAAAACGTGGTCGCTACGCTTGGTTTCTTCGGTGTCGTGGCAAACATCGCCAAGGTGACAGGGTTTACGGTGATCGGATTTAGTTTCGTAGCGTATGGGCCGGCGGTGCTTTGCATGATCCCGGCGGTTATCATCGGCACGCGGGTCGGGCGGGCGCTGCTCCACAAAGTGGATGAACGACTGTTTCTGTTGATTTTCAAGATCATCCTGATGGTACTCGGCCTGAAACTGATCCTCGTCGATGGCATGGGACTGTTGGACAACTAGACCGGTCGCCCGGATGACGCCTATCATGTTGCGGATCGACCCTTGAGCGGAGGCATGGCCAATGGAATCCGTGCCGAAATATTTCGCAGCCGAGAATTTTCACGGCGCCGATGATGACCTCACCGCCGAGGCGAAATTTTTTCGCGAGAATGGTTATTTGATTGTCGATCTTTTGACCGACCTGCCCGCTGATTGGTTCCAGTCTCTTCGGGATGAAATCGACCAGTTGTTGGCCGGCGCCCACCGTCTCGGTGATGGCTGGAAGGCGGGACCCATGATCCGTGAGCTCGCCGTAAATCCGTTAATGCAGGACAAGTTGACCGCATTGTTCGGTCGTCGTGCCTTCCCGTTCCAGACCCTGAATTTCCGGTTTGGATCGCAACAGAAGCCTCATGCAGACCACATCCATTTTTCTTCGTTGCCCGCGCATTTCATGTGCGGGGTTTGGGTCGCCTTGGAAGATGTCGACATCGCTTCGGGCCCGTTGATTTATTACCCCGGCAGCCACAAGCTTCCTCTATTGGACCTGTCCGACGCCGGTGTGGCAGGCAATCGAGAAATTGGGACGGGTGAGTACGGTCACCATTAC
>DLVK01000170.1:0-3447 GCA_003444235.1 Rhodospirillaceae bacterium | reverse complement strand
TAGTCCGGATCGGTAATGTCTCCCGGGTAAAACGAGAACTTGTCGGCAAGGTCTACGAGCGGACCGTCATCGGCGGGCCGACGTGCGGAAACGGCGACGGGTTCGCCCTCGCGGCAAAGCGCTGCCACGATGCCGCTGCCGATGGAGCCGGTACCTCCGAATACAAGAATGCTCATGGACCGGCAGTGTAACGGGTTTCGTTCGCTTGTCAGGCCCCCGGCCCACGGTTTCCAAATGCAGGTGAGGTTCTATAATCGCCGCAAACCAATATCGTTTTAGGGAAGGATCTCACCATGGCACTCAAACCCATTCGCGTCGGCCTCATCGGTGCCGGCGGCAATATGCGTAATCGTCATATTCCGGGCTTTAAAAAACAGAAGGGCGTCGTACTGGCAGCCGTGGCCAACCGCACCAAGGCATCGGGCAAAAAGATCGCCGACGCATACGGTGTCGAAAAAGTTTGCGGTGATTGGCTCGAGATTCTGGAAGACGAGACGATCGACGCGGTTTGCATCGGCACCTGGCCCTATATGCATGAGACCTTGGCCGTCGGCGCGCTCGATCATGGCAAACATGTGCTGTGCGAGGCACGGATGGCGATGAACTCGGCCGAAGCACACCGGATGCTGAAGGCTTCCATGGATTATCCCCGTCAGGTCGCGCAAATCGTGCCGTCGCCGCGTACCTTCGCCATCGACCGCACGGTGATGGATTTGATGGGAAAGGGCGCGATCGGCGATCTCGTACATGTGGATGCGCGGGTTTATACGGGCAGTAACTTCCCGAATTACGATTCACCCATGCATTGGCGCTTCGACCGGGATTTCTCCGGTAACAACATCATGGCCATGGGCATTCTTTACGAAGCCATGATGCGCTGGGTTGGCACCGCGAAGACTGTCCAGGCTCTCGGTCAGAACGTGATCAAACACCGCAAGGCAGCGGATGGCAGCCGGCTGCAAATGACCATCCCCGATTTCGTTGATAGCATCTCCGAGTTGGAGCAGGGTGGCACCATGCGTTATTCGATCTCGTCCGTGCTGGGGCATACGCCGATGAGCATCGACGTACATATCTATGGCACCGACGGGACCATCGCGGTCCAGGAGAAGCATGGCGGCAAGCTCGAGGTCTATCACGGCAAGCGCCGGGATAAAGCACTGAAACGGGTGACCATCCCGAAGTCGAAGCAGGGCTATTGGCGTG
Source organism: Rhodospirillaceae bacterium (assembly GCA_003444235.1). GTDB lineage: Bacteria > Pseudomonadota > Alphaproteobacteria > UBA8366 > UBA8366 > UBA8366. The sequence continues at coordinate 2,241 of DLVK01000170.1, read as the reverse complement.
TCGAGGAAGAATTCATCAACGCCATTCGCGGAAAAGAGCAGGTCAAGCTCACGGACTTCACTACTGCGGTCAAATATATGGAATGGACCGACGCGATCACGCTTTCCATGCGCCGGGGCGAGAAAGTCCATCTGCCGTTGGCCGACAGGGATTAGAGAAAAAGCGGAAATCTGCTCGGAAGGAGACAGCCTATGAGCCGTGCATTCGAAGGCATCAAGGTGATCGACACCACTCACGTGCTGGCGGGTCCGTTCGCGACCTATCAGCTGGCGTTGCTAGGCGCGGATGTGATCAAGATCGAGCATCCGGATATGCCCGACCAAACCCGGGCCATGGGCGCGGACAAGGAGTTGGGTGCCAAGGGAATGGGCACCACCTATATGAATCAGGCCTCCAACAAGCGCTCTATCACGCTCAACTTGAAATCCGAGCAGGGTCGCGAAATTCTTAAAGACCTGGTTAAAGGCGCCGACGTGTTCGTCGAGAATTACCGAAGCGATTCCTTCCCCGCGCTCGGTCTCGGCTATGAAGATTTCAAAAAAATAAACCCGTCGCTCATCTATTGTTCGCTGACCGCATGGGGCGACAAGGGTCCGCGCGGCAACTACACCGGCTACGATCAGGTAACCCAGGCTTATTCCGGAATCATGTCGATCACGGGCACGCCGGAAACCGGGCCGCTTCGTTGCGGGCCGCAGCTCTTGGATTTCGGCGCCGGTACCACTGCGGCGCTCGCCATTTCGAGCGCGCTTTTTCGGCGCGAGCGTACCGGCGAAGGCCAACACCTCACCGCCTGTCTCTGCGATACCGCCTTCATGCTTATGAGCTCTCAGGTCTCCGGCTATATGCGTACCGGCCAGGAACTCGGCTTTCAGACCACCGACCGCATGCATGCGGGACAGAGCTCTTACGAGGCGAAGGATGGGGAGAAAATCATGCTGGGTGCCGGCAACGACCGGCAATATGCCCGCTTCTGGAAATTGGTCGGCCATCCGGAACGTGCCGAGGCCAATCATGCGGCGCGCCACGAACGAAAAGCGGAAGACAAGGCGCTGATCGGAGAAATTATGAAGACTAAAACCGCCCAGGAATGGGAGGATTATCTCCAGGCAAATCATGTCGCCGCCGCGCGGCTTCGTACCGTGAAGGAGGCGCTCGACGACCCGCAGGTACAGCACCGGCAAAGCCATCATTGGTTCGAAGACGGCTGCCCGGGTGTGGAAGGCCGCTTTGCGGTGCCGGTTGCGGCGTTCGGGTCCGAAGAAGATGGTCCGAGGGTCGATAGCCCGCCACCTCGCATGGGCGAGCATACGGATTCGGTCTTGGCCGACCTCGGCATGAGCGATGCCGACATCGCAAAAGCCCGCGACGACGGCGTGATTTAGAACAGTTGGTTTGACGGTCGTCTGAACTCGTCGAAATTCACTGCTTTAATTACAAACGGAGTTGTCGCCGTATTCCGCTTGTCCAGCGGAGGGTGTATGACCCGATGATCAATTATAATCCTCTTAGCTATAAAGAGTGACTATGTCTGAAAAAGGAACATCTTCGAACGCTTCGTTGCCGCTCGCGGGCGTGCGGGTTATCGACTTTACCCATGTCATCTCGGGTCCGTTCTGCACCATGATGCTGGCTCATATGGGTGCAGACGTGGTCAAAGTGGAGCGGCCCGGTGTGGGGGATTCACTGCGTAATATCCCGGCTTACGAAGGGCGCGACGGGCATTCGGACTATTTCAATTCGGTCAACAACACCAAGCGCAGCGTGGCGTTCGACCTCAAGGACCCGGCGCAGCACGAGGCCGTAATTAATCTGATCGAGGCGGCGGACGTGGTCGTCGAGAACTTCAAGCCCGGCACGGCGGCGCGTATCGGGCTTGGGTATGACGCGTTGAAAGAAATCAATCCGAAGCTGATTTACTGCTCGATTTCGGGGTTCGGCCAAACCGGGCCTTACGCGCAGAAACCGGCAATCGATCCGATCATCCAGGCGGTTTCCGGTGTGATGAGCGTTACCGGCGAGCGGGACGGCCCTCCGATGATGAGCGGGTATCCGCTCACCGATACGGTGGCGGGTATGTATGGCGCGTTCGCTATTTCGACGGCATTGCTGAAGGCGCGTGAGACGGGCGTTGGCGAACATCTCGACGTCAGTATGCAGGGGGCCATGCTCTACGTGCTTGGCTGCCGGATGGCGGAAACACTCCAGGCCGATATCGTCACCGAACGGGTCGGCAACCAG
>DLVK01000237.1:0-2995 GCA_003444235.1 Rhodospirillaceae bacterium | reverse complement strand
GATATTCACCGCGCCGGGGCTTTGGGGTGTAAAGCAGACGATAGCCTGCTCCGGCATTTTGGCCCTGATAAGGGCCGACGCCCAGAAATCCGTCCACCGGCACCTCACGCGATGAGAATGCCATGGCGATCAAAAAGGAATTGGAAATCCGCATGGGAGCCAATGCTTCGGAATAGGCGTCCGGTTCGCGGGTTTTCGGGGCCTTTTGTTGCGTGCGCTGCCGCTGGCCACGCATGGCCTCATCCAGCAAAATTCCCAGGAAATCCTTTGTCACGTCGCCAGTTGACCGCGACCGCGTATTGGTCGACGCAGCCTTGCGCGGCTTCACCGTCGCGCGCAGGCCCAGCACTGACTGTCGGCCAGAGATTTCCAACACTTCCGGCGACCCATTTTTCGCTTGTCAAATAAGCATTTCAAAGCCATAAAAAGGTCTGCGAATGATTCTCATTTGCAATCATTACAATCTTTCGTTGGTTGAGGCGCCAGCAAAAGGTTTAGCCGGCAGCTTTGTGCTGCCCTAGTTGCAAAACCGGGCGCCAATTTATGCGACAAGCACTAATTACATTTTTTTCATGTGGTTACATTTTTAAACCCCAGGATATATGTGATAATTGCTATACCGCGTTGGTGACCGAAACCGTAGGGTTCTTTGGCGACAAAGAATGAAGGTCCGATCCAATGTCTCTCGAAATCACAGAACCGCTTGAGGACGCCACTTCACAGGAAGGGATGGCCCTCGAGTCTCAGGATCACCCGGTTCCTAACGCGCTGACGCAAGAGACCGTCCTATCCGTCAAGCACTGGACCGACCGCATGTTCTCATTCCGCGTTTCGCGGCCGGCTTCTTTCCGGTTCCGGTCCGGCGAATTCATTATGCTAGGAATTTTCAAGGACGATAAGCCGCTGCTTCGGGCGTATTCCGTCGCAAGCCCGGCGTGGGACGACGAATTGGAGTTCTTTTCAATTAAGGTACAAGATGGTCCGTTGACCTCCCGTCTTCAGCATCTCAAACCCGGCGACAAGATCCTGCTTGGTAAAAAACCGACTGGGACGCTCATTCTCGATACGCTCACGCCAGCCAAGAATCTTTACATGTTCTCGACGGGAACCGGGATCGCACCATTTGTGAGTTTGATCCGTGATCCGGAAACCTATGAGAAGTTCGAGAATGTGGTGCTCACCCACACCTGTCGTACCGTCGCGGAACTGCAATACGGTTATCACACCGTGTCGTCACTCGAAGATGATCCATTGATCGGTGAATTCGTAAACGGTCGATTGATTCACGATACCAGTGTAACCCAAGAGAAATACCATCGCATTGGACGCATCACGACGCGCATCGAAAATGGTGAACTGTTCCGAGCCATCGACAAGGCGCCGCTAGAGCCGAAAAATGACCGTGTGATGATTTGCGGATCGATGGACATGCTCAAGGACACGTCAGCCATTGTCGAAGCCCTGGGCTTTGTAGAGGGCTCCAATGCCGCCCCGGCCGAGTATGTTATCGAAAAAGCTTTTGCGGATTGATTTGCACCAGCGGTTGAGTCGTATCCCCCCAATCGCCCTACACACAGCGGGGATGAACGATCCCCAATCCTTAAGCCGAAACGGTTGCGCTAGGCTTTCCGGACGCGGTTGAGGGCGGCGTTCATGAGGATCACAGGGATGATGCCGGTGATGACAATCACCAACGCAGGAAGTGCGGCCTCTTCGAGCAGTTCGTCCTTGGCAAATTGATAGACATAGGTTGCGAGCGTTTCAAAATTGAACGGCCTTATCAAAAGGGACATCGGCAACTCTTTCATCACATCGACGAACACCAGCAACGCCCCCGCGATGCACGACAAACGAATAAGCGGCAGCACGACCCGCCCCATAGTTTGTCCAAAACCCTGCCCGAGAACGCGACTGGCTTCGATCATGCTCGTCGAAATCCGGCCGAGACCGGACTTCACCGCCCCATAGCCCACTGCCTGGAAGCGGACAACGCAGGCGAAGACAATTAAGGCAACGCCACTCGTAAACCAGCCAGAATAATCCAACCCAAAATATTCCTTGAGGACACTCGCGATTTGAGCATCGAGCGCGCCTCCCGCAGTGACCACACCAACCGCAAGGACGGTTCCTGGAAACGCGTAACCGAACGATGCAACCGCTGTTATGCGCTGAACAAACTTGTTGTTATTGAAAGCCACGACCAACCCCATGAATAACGCTGTTGTCACCACGAGGACCGCCGCCGCGCTACCGATAAAAATCGAATTTCCCGCGGCCCGCAAAACCGCATCGGTGAGGCTGACGGAGTATCCTTGCAAAACAAACGAGAGCAGAACTCCGACCGGCACAACAAATCCGACTACCACCGGCACTAAACACACGACCGAACAAATTATTGCCCGCCAGCCGGAAACGGGCTCTGGACTCAGTGAGACGGACCTGCGCGTCGTATCCACAAAACGTCGACGCGCGCGGGCGAGAATCTCGACCGCGAGTAAGACGATAATAAACAGAAATGCACAGGTCGCGATTTGCGCCGCGGCGGTCAAATTGTTCATCCCCAGCCATACATTGAAAATGCCGAGCGTGAGCGTCTCGATTGCGAAGTATTCGACCGTGCCGAAGTCCGAGATAGTCTCCATCAATACCAGCGCCAATCCTGCGACGATTGCAGGTCGCGCCAAAGGCAGAGCAATCGACCAAAAAAGGCTCCGGGCGGAAACGCGCCCTACCTCGAAATATGACGCTGGCGTCAATAAAAACGCCGTTCGGGCCATCACATAAACATAAGGGTACAGGACCGCTCCCATGACGAGCATTGCGCCCCCCATCGACCGTATTTCGGGGAACCAATAGTCACGCGCGGATTGCCAACCGAAAAAGTCGCGTAACACCCCCTGCACGGGCCCGGCATATTCGAGAAAGTCGGTATAGGTGTAGGCAATCAGATAGCCGGGTATTGCCGCCGGCAACAGCAATATCCACTGATAGATCC
>DLVK01000024.1:3574-3778 GCA_003444235.1 Rhodospirillaceae bacterium | reverse complement strand
AAATAGAATTCAAGCGAACAATAGAAGGAGCACTAGGACTATATACTCCAAATCCATCAAAATCATACGCTGATTATCGACCTGGCGACAAGGTATCGGAATATGGGATTATGAGTGTGTTGGCGGCGCTGGCAGGAATTAAATGGGGTAAAGCATTAGCAACAGGAATATTCGCGACAATACTAATCTTTGCTAAAAAGTTTT
>DLVK01000024.1:0-3210 GCA_003444235.1 Rhodospirillaceae bacterium | reverse complement strand
CGAAAAATATTTCGACGAAACAAACAATAAAAAAAAATAGAGAAATCATTTCAAAGTGAATGTTCTTAACCGCAAAGAAACTTCCCCGAGAATATGTCCGTAAGAAATATAAAGGGTGTTGAGTTAGAAAATCTCTACGACCGTAATGCCCGAAATGTTACAAGGTGAATATGAACCAGTAACTTACCACCGTTCCCCATCAGTCCGTCACGGTGGAGTAGCTATCCTGCTTTTCGAATCGTATCCAAATGCATCTTAGAAATTGGCAACAAGAGATCATCGACGAATTTCCGTTGATCATCCGCCAGCATCGCAGGTTCATCCTTAAAGCGCCGACCGGTGCGGGAAAGACCGTGCTTGCGAGCGAGATCGTGGCTCGATTCTACGAGGGCAAGAAGATCATCGTGTTGTGCCACCGCCTGGTGCTTTTGGAACAGCTGGAAAGGGCATTGAGCGAAAAGCACCGAGTTAAAAAGCTTTCCGTTTCCGATGAGGGCCCGGCATTCGAAGATTACGAAATCCTGCTTTCGACCAATATGCGGGCTAAGGATGTACTCAAAGATGCAATCCCGAAGGCGGATTTGATCATTGTGGATGAGGCGCATCGGGTTTCACCCAATGGCAAGGGTTACAAGCGGATCATCGATGATTTCGAAAAGCGCGGCAAAAAGGATGCCTGCTTTATGGGGTTGACCGCCTCTCCCGAACGGCGCACAGGCGATCAGCGCGATCAATTGCACCTGGCGTTCGACACCATTATCGACTGCGCCAATATCGAGACATTGATCGATGAAGGTATTTTGGTGCCGCCGGTCTATCGGCCGCATTTCATTCATGATCTGGATTTGAGCGGAATCGATATCAGTTCCGGCGACTTCCCCGTTTCCAAGCTGGCGCCGGCAATCGTGAAATCGTCGATGATCGATTACGCGCTGACCATCTATAACGAAGAACGCGAGAACGTTTCGCCGAAACCGATTTCGGCGTGGTTCTGCCCGGATGTTACCGTTGCCGAGGCGACTCTCGAAAGCATCCAGATATTCGGTATCGAGGCTGCGCTGGTTACCGCACAGACACCGATCGGCGAACGCATGAAACTGTTGAAGCGCCACGAATCCGGTGAGATTGAGGCAATGGTCTCGGTCGGTGTGCTGGCCGAGGGGTGGGACAACCCGCAATGCAATATCATCGTCCATATGCGCCCGACCCTGTCTAAGGTGTTGTGGGGCCAGTCCGTAGGCCGGGGCCTGCGCTCCGCATCGGACAAAGAAAAATGCATCGTCATCGATGTCAGCTCCAACTGGAGCACTTTCGGTCCGGTGGAAAAATTGGAATGGAGCCTGTGGAGTCACCGGCGGTCCTATATGCAATATATGAATAGGTTCAATTGGATCGGCCAGCAGCAACACGGCGAAGACGGCGATGCCAGCTACATGCTTTGCGAGAATCAGCTGGCGGACAAAACCCGGTGCTCGCATCTCTACAAGAAGAATGCCTACAGCGACGATACCTGTCCCGTATGCGGGTCCTATGCCGCGATCGACATTCACAAGGAACAGAATCTCGATATCACCTTGAACGAGATCGGGCTCCATCGGTTGTTCTTCGATCGGGTGGAGAAAGTCTATGACGAGATGGACCTGTCGGTTTGGAGCGGGCTTGGAAGTACCGCCTGGTCGACGGCCAATGCCAAGGAACAGGTGTTCCTCGCTTTCTGTAAGGCGTTTGGTGACGTGTCCAGCGAGAAAACGAAGTCGGAATCCGAATTTTGGGACGTGGCACTGGAAGCGGAGGCGGCCATCCGAGCGCATCTCGTCGAAAACGACATTCAGATCGTCAAGCAGGAGGATTTCGAGCTTGGGCTGATCGCCGACGGTATGTTGGCGGGCAAGGAAATCCGTACCCTCCAGGCCCATTATGGAATTTCACTCTGTGGCGAGGTCTTCCAGAATTTTTCGGTGGTTGAAAGCGAGCGCAAATATCAAAAGGCGCTCAAAATCGCCGAGCGCCTCGCGGTCATGGGCTGTTCGAACCGCGATAATTTGCCCTATTTCAACGCCGAAGATCATTTGGCGGAACTCGCGAAAGAGAGCGCCTGAGTTTTCTCTACTTAAGGCTTCGCACCCCACATTTTGGTCGCATATCCCTCGGTCACCACATCGAAAACGACACCGTTGGGGTCGCGAAATTTGACTTCGAGCAGGCTGTCGGGGCGGCTTGGGATCGGCATGTGATAGCGCCCGCCCTCGGCTTCGATGGTATCGCTTGCTTCGTTCATGTCGTCGACGACAAAGCCTATATGGTGCAGACCATGAAAATCGGCCCCACGTTCGTCGCCGGCTTGCTGGTCGTCGCGGAATTTCAGGATCGAAAGGTTCATCACACCATCGGTCAGGTGAATGCCGATTTCGTTGGCGCGCACCCGTTCCATCCCGAAGGTATTTTCGTAGAACTTTGCGGCTTTTTCCAAATCCGGAACCGTCACCGCGATATGACGTAATTTGCCCACAGCATCACTCCCTCTTGCCTCGGTGGAGTAGTATAGCGCGATCAGGCGGCGAAATCCGCCATCAGTTCGTGGGCGATAATTTTGGCTTTTTCGATCTCGGTGACGCCGAGGTTGAAAGAGACTTCCTCCATGCCGACTTCCTGCAGCGCCTGTAGCCGATCCTTGATGAAATTCGTATCGCCGAAAAAGCCGAGATCGCGCGGACGGTTCCTGTTGCGGGGCGAAAGGGCGACGAACTCCTCCCATGCCTTGTCGTGACTCTCCGCAAAGTGAATCAGCGTATTCACATAGGCACGGCCAATTTCAGCCGGATCGCGTCCTGCTTTTTCGCAGGCGGCATCGATCGCCGACTGGCCCGCCGGCAGTTCTGCAATAACGGAATGGGCGCCGGAGGCCTGCCAACCATCGGCGTAACGGACAATGCGATCCGCGGCTTTTGGCGCTGCTGCCCAGCTGCCGATCCAAATCGGCGGGCATGGCTGTTGCACTGGTTTAGGCATCAGCGTGACGTCTTCGAACCGAAAGCGATGGCCAGCGTGGCAAGCACGTTCGTCGGTCCAAAGGATGCGGATCGCTTCCATTGCTTCGTCCATGATCGTACCGCGTTCGGAAAACGGGATTCCAAAAGCATCGAATTCAGGTTTGGTCGAGCCGATGGCAAAGCCCGCGATCAATCTTCCTTCCGACAATGCATCCAGCAT
>DLVK01000498.1:0-2724 GCA_003444235.1 Rhodospirillaceae bacterium | reverse complement strand
CGCCAAGACGTTTGGCGTAAGTCAATGTAATGAATTGCTCGAAAAGGCCCTGATAGGCTGCACGCTGTTCTTCGGTCGCGCTACGCCAAGCTCGACCAACGACGAACCGGCCCATCGCGTTTATCGCCAGGTTCTCGCCCAAGAGCTTGCGTACCTTTTGTTCGCGTTCGTCGAGCGGAATGCCTTTGTTGCCGAGTATACCGAGCGTCACCGTCGCAAGTTTATGCATATATTCCTTGGCCGCATCAGGAGGAGTGGCGGCGATCACACTACCGGCCTGAAAGAGTATGGTGATTGCGAGGCCCGTGACCAGAAGGGGACGGGCTATCAAGCGAGTAAGTCGTAACATCGAATCTCCAGCAACACCCAATTAAAGCCGGCTCACTATAATCGCGAGACGGCCTCTTTCTCAAGTCGCGGTATGCTCGGGCAATACCGCCATGCCACCACGCGGGCCATTATTGGTGCGGTCCGCGTATTCCGGTGCCAAAGGCCGCCCGTTTGGCATATTGGTCCAGAGGCGGAGTAAGCGCCTACGTTTGGATGGTTCCGTGTAGTCTTCGTAATCGAAGCGCGAATGCATGATGATATGATTGTTCAGCAGCTGCACATCGCCGGCCTGAAAATCCATGTCAAACCGAATGTCGTCTCTCAACGCGAGCTCGTTAATATGTTCGATCGCGGCACGGGCGTGTTCGTCGAGGGGCTGACCGCGTTTCTCCGCACCTTCCAGAATGAGACGTCGATTGAAGTGGCAACTCATGCGGCCTTCGAAAAAACTGAAGACAGGGATTGCGTTACGGGTCGTTTCGTTGGGATCGCCGGAGACGCCTTCGCCACGCATATTGTGGTGAAATCCCTGTTCTAGTACCGGCAGGAATTCAGGATTATTTTCTAAAAGTTCATTGAAAATGGTCATGCCGCTGGCGATACAGCTTTCACCGCCTTTGCGTGCCGGATGAATGCAAAACAACGCCACCAGATCGGCGGCGTCGGAATGGGGCATCAGCCGCGCCCGCGTGGTGTATCCGCGAACACCGGGGCCGTAGGTGACACCACGGTCGGTGATCTCGACAATACGTTCGCCACGATTATTTTGAGTAATCGGCCCGCCGAGATGGGTGCCAAGCCCCCAATAGAGTCGATAAAGCGCACTATCGTCATAGCGATCAACCGGTATGCCTCGCACCAGGACGAAGCCGCGTCCGTTTTCCAATTCCTCCAGGCATTCCTGCAAAGTTGGCCCGAGCACGGGAAGTGGAAAATCCTGTTTGGCGAATTCGCCGGGTGCAAGATCCCGCTCTGCCACCTGTTTTATTGCGTTTTCCAGATCGTCGATTTCGTCGGACTTCAGCACATAAATCCAGGAATCGTCTTTCGCGAAATCCGCACTTTGCCAAGCAGATTTTTCGGTAATCCGTTCCCGCAGCGCTTCGACCATTTTACGCCGGCATAGTCGCCGAAGCCGCTTCTGCGGCGCTGGATGCGGGCGCGCCGAAAAGAGGGCCGGTGGCGAGCGACCCTTGAATCTGCGTCAGCATCGGTATGATGGCAGGGTCGCGTATTTCCTGAAACAGCATGCGAATATGATATTTCGCGCAAATTTCGGCCATTTGCTGGAGGATCGGTACGCGGCTCGCAAACGTCCGCGTGTCACCGGTCAGTTGTGAATCCATCGATACAAAATCCATCGGCAATGTCTTCAGCTTATCTTCATTGACCGCGCCGACCTCATACCCGTGCAAGCAAACCAGAAACCCTGCCGAGCGCAAAGTCTGTAATTCGGTCGCCCGTTGGAGCAAATCCTGATCCATTCCATGAATTCGAAGTATCGGGCGTGCCTTCGCTATTGCCATCAGGCTTCCCACAACTTCCTTTTTGGTGAGCGACTTAACCGGGAAGGTGGAGCTGAGATAGGCGCCCTCGGGAATGTTACCTGCTGCGTAATCGCCAAGATGTTTGGCCATCGCTGTATCGACCAAGAGACCCAATTTATTATCCGCGGCTACGTAGCCTTCGACTTTGAAAGGATCGAGGTTGACCTGGTCGTTGATTAACGCGGGTTCCACCTGGATATGTTCGGCCCTGCCACTGCCCAGATGAAACACCGGGCAGAACTGAAATGTAAGGCGATTATCCTTGGCCGCAGCTTCCAATTCCCCAATATCGACACTGCGCTGGTCCTGGGCTGCTTGTTGCATGTTTGCCAGCGAATCCTGTTGAACCGCGGACACGCCATTCTCTTTGAATTGATCGACCGCATAGCGCATCGTATCGGCCAACTGTTCGCGTTCGATATTTTCATCGCTAAGGCCGACCGTGGCTGTTTCGACGTTGAGGCCGGTTCCCCCCGGTATCATGTCCTGGGTCGCCTCGGTCATGCCCGATTCGATCAACTCGCTCGTAATTTCGGTGTCATGGATAACCGTATATTTGCTGTCGTCGATCCGGGTAACGGTTCCTTCGTACGCGCTTTCACGTAGCGATTCTTCGACCCGATCCGTAAGTGCTTCGACGTCGACACCCAATTCGTTGAGATCGCCGATATCGACGAATGTGAGATCGAGTTCTTCCTCGACATTGCCGAAGAGCAAAGAGTCCACCGCGTCGCCGAGTTCATCTGCGGAGTCTTGGCCGTACGGCTCGTATTTGATGTCGGGCATCGCCTGAAATGTGGCTTGGCAGCTTTTGTTGCCCGGAGCGACCAGCACCGACATGTTGTAG
>DLVK01000100.1:0-2686 GCA_003444235.1 Rhodospirillaceae bacterium | reverse complement strand
CGTGGTTACAAGACGTGGAAAGCGTCGAAGCGCAATTCGATCGGCGCGCAAATAACCGGCTTGTCGCGCTCGAAATAAAGAGCAAGCCAATTCCTGATCGCACCTCTGGCGGCGATGAAGCGCGGCGGCGTTTCGAACAGGTATTACGCTCCATAAAATCGCGTTTGCCGAAAGATCATATCGGCATAGCCACCCGACAGGCTCCAGCAGGCGTGCCATTCTGGGAAGGTCTCAAGCCCAGCGTTAAGGCTGGCGAATATCACGCCTATTGGTCCGACGACGACAAGCGTCGCCCAATTTTCGGTTATTTGAAATTGCTGGGAAGCGACAAAAAAGAAGGTCGCTACAAGATTGTTATCGGCAATCCATTCCGTATCGGATAATACGGCGTATCAACCCGTTCAGCGTGCCGCGCGCGCCTCATGCAACGCGATCCAAACCTGACCGCGCTGGCCGTTATTCGCTACATATTCGAACAATCCCCAATGATGCTGACGGCGCACCAGCGACAGCGGCACATGTTCGGGCATCTCGAAGAAGTCGCGCGCCGCATTTGGCCCCCAATACGCACGGATGCGTGAATGAAGGGTTTGCCAGACCTGGGGCACTGCCGCCGAAATGCGGGTCGGAGCTAATGCGGGACCTGTTTGTACCGCCGGGGGCGGGGTTATACGGGAAGCCGGCTGCGGCCGTTGCGCAAATTGTTGTTGCACCGGTTGTTGCCCGTGCGGATAGGCAGCTACTGGCCGGCCTGCTACCGGGGCTCGGGCGGCAACAGGTGTAGACGGCGCAGCTGCAGTCATAGCTTGAAGCGTTATGGCAACGTCGTCGTCATACTTGTTCAAGGCTCCGGTGGAATAGTCGGTAATGCAAAGGTCGATTAAACAACCCGCAAGCCCCCAACCGCTCGGCCAAGATTCGAGTTTGACTACTTTACGTTCGTGTCCCGGTGCCCGACAGTCGACGGTCAAGTCCGTATAGCTCTTTGGCACGTCCAACTGGCCACCACCGTTTTGCAGCGTGCCCAGTAATTCGCCTTTTTGCGAGACGTCACAGGTAGCGGTATTTGGAGAAATTTGGAAACCGACCACTTGATCGGTACCCTCCATAACCGACGCACAGGACGTCAGACACCCCAGTAGACCAAAAACCCCGATAATCTTTAGCTTCATTTGCAGTCCCCTGGGGCTTTTTTACCTGAGCCAGACGGAACCACAACCCCTTTTGCCGCCCGAAATAGCTAGGAAAGGTCGACTCGTCGGATTTTCAAGCGAAAACAAGCGCGCGAAACTCCCTAAATTAAGCCGAAAATTAAAAAGGCACGTCGCCTTCCAAGATGACGCGATGCATGATTCGCCCTTCGGTGTGATCGTAATCGCGAAACGCCTTATGAGCGACCGAACGATTGTCCCACATCAACAAGTCGCCGGGCCGCCAATGATGGCGATAGATGATTTCGGGCTGGATAGTTCGGTTCTGTAGATCGTCGATATATTGACGGCTTTCCGCAGGCCCCATGCCTTCGATGTATTCGACCTTAACGGGCCCGACATAAATCGCCTTTTTGCCGGTAGCCGGATGGGTGCGCGCCAAAGGATGAATACATGGCTTGTTGAATTCTTCCAGATCTTCCTCGCTGACCTGATTTATCGCTTCACCGAGCGTGTTCACCGTTTTCATCGCATCCAGTTTGGCACGCTCCTCTTCGCCCAATCCTTCATAGGCTTTGTGCATATTGGCAAAACCAGTCGTCCCCCCCTTACTTGGCAAGGCAACCGCATACAGAACGGTTGCCTTAGGCGGTTGCGGCGTATTGGTATGATCCGAGTGCCACGCGCCCGAGCCGACTAGTCTTGGCTCCCCATTCGGCAATAACGGAGCATCGCGACTATCGATGACGATGATCTCCGGTTGTTCTTTCATGATCATGTCGGAAAAATACTGGTGCATCGGATCGCCGAAAAGACGTGCCGCAGCAACGAATTCACCAGGTGTCAGCTTCTGATCTCGTATCACAAGAACCAGGTGCTCGATAAAAGCGTCCTCGAGTTCTTGGCGAGTTTCGTCATCGACCGGTTGGGTGAGGTCGATCCCGTTGACTTCGGCGCCAAGCGCATCGGACAAAGGTGAAATCTTCATGGTCATGGGTTACTGCCTCCCCTTGCAGCCATCCCTTCGCAGTAAGCGTTAAAGTTTAGACTGCAAAAACCGGGCGATCAAACCGGCACGCGACCGCCACCCCGTTCACAGAGCCAAGACCGCTGCGATATGATGGTGCTCCTTTCAGCGAACCAAGCAGATCAATGGCCGTAGACCCGATCACCATCGAAGTGGTTATCCACCGCTTGCAAGCCGCCACCGACGAAATGTTGGCGACCCTGGTCAAGACCGCCTATTCGCCGAACATCAAGGAGAGACGCGATTGTTCGGTCGGCGTGTTCGACCGAAAAGGTGACCTCATAGCCCTCACCGCCATGACCGGCGGCCATTTGGCGTCCCTAATCGGTATGGTGGACAACATTTTAAGCCGTCATGCGCTCGATTCGCTCGAGGAAGGCGACGCCTTTCTCACCAACGACCCCTATGTCGGCGGCGGCGCTCACCTGATGGATCTCGCGGTCATGAGCCCGATCTTTGTTGATGGAGAAGTTGTCGCTTTCGCGGTCAGCCTCGGCCATCACTCCGA
>DLVK01000381.1:0-6232 GCA_003444235.1 Rhodospirillaceae bacterium | reverse complement strand
ATTGCAACGGGGCCTCGGCTATTTCGGCATAGGGGCGCATTTGGGCAAGGCCATTCCGCAAAACGCCAAGGGACATGCGCTCGGGCATGTTTGCGATATTGGCGTCGATAAAAACAAAACCACGGGGCGTGGCTACCAATCGAATGCGCGACTGAAATTCCATACGGATTCAGCGGATATCGTGGGTCTGCTCTGCGTGCGTCAGGCGCGCTCCGGCGGGCTCAGCAGTCTGGTCAGTTCGATTACGGTTTATAACGAGTTGCTCAAACGCCGGCCCGATTATGTGCGCCTGCTTATGGGGCCGATCTACCGCGATAGACGCGAAGAAGTGCCGGTGGGTCAGGGGCCCTGGTATTGCATTCCCGCGTTCAATCCATTCCAGCAGCGATTGTTTACGACCTATGTGCGCAGCACGGTTCGCAAGGCGGCGCGTTTTTCCGAGTTGCCGCCGATATCCGCCGAGCTCAACGATGCCATGGATATGTTCGACGATATCGCAGCGGATCCGGCTCACCATCTAAATATGGACTTCATGCCCGGCGATATACAGCTGGTCTGCAATCATTTCATTTTGCATTCCCGAACGGGATTCGAAGATTTTCCCGATCTCGCGAAGCGCAGACATCTATTGCGATTGCACCTGGCCTGTCCGGACGGGCCGCAATTGCCCCCGGTCTATGAGAACCTTCGCGGCTATAACGAGGATGGCCGTCCGGCCGGAACACGGCTGCCGGGCGTCGCCTTAACCGCACCCCTGGAGCCTGTCGATGGAGGCCCCGGCGGCATGGATCAACGTAAACGCGACGGCTAGACGCCGGTCCGTCAAAGGCGATCCTGACGTTGCGTCAGGCGGCGAAGGTCTTGAGCGCTTTTTCGTCGAACTTCAATCCTAAGCCTGGCGCCTTTGGCAGGACCAATTCGCCACGTTCTATCGGCGGCGTTTCTTCGAACAACTCCAGCATCCAAGGCATGTATTCGACGGTCAGACCATTGGGACAGGCTGCAACCACATGCACCAGAATTTCCGGCATCACATGGCTGACCACCGGCAGGTTGGCTGCTTCGCCCATGGCGGCGATCTTCATCCATTGGCTGACGCCGCCGGCCCGTACGATGTCGATCATCAAAATATCGACCGAATGGGACTGAATCATGCGGTGGAACGGTGCGATGCCGTAAAGGTATTCACCACCGGCAATTGGCGTCTTTAGCGCTGCGGTAACGCGGGCAAGCCCGTCGTAGTCGTCGGCCCGGGTCACGTCTTCTAGCCAAAACAGTCCGACTTCCTCCGCCCGATTGCCGATATCGATGGCTTGCTCCGGTCGCCAGCCCTGGTTGATGTCGCACATCAATTTGATATCGGGACCGATTACGTCGCGAATGACCTGAATACGGCGGATTTCATCTTCCGGCGACGGATTACCCGGCAGCGCCATCTGGGTCTTCATTTGCTTGAACCCCTTGGCAATCAATGTTGCGGCGGCTTCCTGGGCCTGATCGTCGGTGAGGCCACGTCGTAGCGAACCGGAGGCGTAGGTCGGGACCCGGTCGCGATGACCGCCAAGCAATTTCCAAAGGGGAGTCTCTAACGCTTTGCCCTTGATATCCCACAGCGCGATATCGATCGCGGAATGGGCGAGGGTGAAAATTCCCTGAGATCCAGTGGGGTCGCCGGTCGCCGCGCGGAATTTCGCCGTAATATGCTCGATCCGCGTCGGGTCTTCGCCGATGGTCAATTCGGCCAATTCCTCGACCGCCTTTTTCAAGGTGCCGTTCAGTTTTCCGCCATAGAGCGTAACTGCGATACCTTCGAGGCCATTGTCGGTTCTAAGTCTCAACCCAACGACGGGGCGAGAGCGACCTGCTTCCTCCGGCATATTTGCGAGCGGGTCGTCCTCCGGAACGTTAAGCGCGATCGCTTCGTAGCTTTCGATTTTCATCGCGTATCTCCTCTAATTTGGCACCATATTGCGGCGAAAAGGATGGTGTTTCAATCGAGGTGGGGTGAGTGATGGCACGGCCTAGTCATCCCGGTTACACTCCGGCTCATGAGGCTTGCTGTAAATAACGTCGTTGCCTGTTTGGGAGGCGCGGACACTCGCCTTGAAGCGCGGCCGCAACCGATTCCGGGGCCCGGAGAATTGGTACTTCGTCTTAGGGTCGTTGGGCTATGCGGGACCGATCTGTTCAAGCTCGCCGTCGGTAGCGAGGCGCCGGGTACTGTGCTCGGCCATGAAGTGGTGGGTGAGGTTATTGGGTTGGGCGAGGGTGTCGATGAATTCGCTCTCGGAGATCGAGTGGTTGTTCCACACCACGTGCCGTGCGGAGAATGTGTGTATTGCGAACGTGGCAACGAAACCATGTGCGAGACTTTCCGCAAGAATCTGATGGTACCAGGCGGATTTGCAGACACGATTTTGATCGACGAGCGCGCTGTTTCGTTGGCGGCTCGCCGTGTAGCCGGCGAAATCTCCGACGATGCAGCGGGTTTTATGGAGCCGGCCGCTTGCGTGTTGAGGGGGGTGCGGCGTTCGGGTTTGACGGCAAATGGCCTTGCGGTCGTTCAAGGGGCCGGATCTATGGGCTTGTTGCATCTCCTCGTATTGCGCGCAGCTATTTCGGATGTACGGGTGATGATGATTGATCCGGTCGAGGAGCGCAGAAAGGCGGCGACCGATCTTGGCGCCGACGAGGCTGTCACCCCAGAGGAGGCAGCGGAAAGGCTTGGTGATGTTGGAGCGGATACGGTGTTCGATACGGTTGGCGGAGCCGTTCCTTTACAGGCGGCGCTCGGGCTCACCCGGCAAGGTGGCACGGTCGTGCTTTTCGCCCATGCACCGGATGGAGAGGCGGCAAATTTCGATCTCAACGATCTTTTTAAGTATGAACGGCGAGTGATCGGTACCTATTCGGGCGCCCTGAAGGAACAGGCAGAAATATTCGATCTAATATCGTTGGGTAAACTCGACCCGACACCCCTAGCTACTCATCGCATGCCGCTCGACGACTTCGATCGCGGCGTCGCGTTGATGCAAAATCGAGAAGCGTTGAAAGTATTATTCACGCCGTCCAAGGCGTCCCTGGAGCCCGAATGAGTCTGCCCAAAACGATGATGGGCGCGATGTTACTCGGTCCGGAAGAGATCGAACTTCGCGAGGTGCCGGTTTCGCCGCCGGGTGACGGCGAAGTCCTGCTTCAGGTGGAGGCGGCTACCACCTGTGGGACCGACGTCAAAGTTTTTCGCCGTGGTGGCCATCCGCGAATGTTGAAGGTACCGACCCTGTTCGGCCACGAAATGGCTGGCCATGTGGCAGCTGTGGGTAATGGCGTCGACGGTTTTTCCGAAGGCGATGCGATCGTCGTTGCCAATTCGGCGCCGTGTCTCGATTGCGATTATTGCAAAATGGGACGGGAGAACCTTTGTCGGGATTTGCAATATTTGAACGGTGCCTATGCGGAGTATGTTCCAGTGCCCGCCCGCTTCGTTGCACGGAATACCCATCCGGTTCCCGAAGGGCTGAGTTTCGCCCGTGCCGCCTTAACCGAACCGCTCGCTTGTGTGATCCATGGTATCGACGCGTGTGATCTACATCGTTACGGCGAAAGCTCCGAGGTCGCTGTTTATGGAGGCGGACCGATAGGGCTTCTTTTTGTCGCGGCGTTAGCCAATTTGGGTCACCGTGTTTTGCTCGCGGATCCCAATCCGTCCCGCCTCGAAGTAGGAGTGGCAATGGGGGCCGCGGAGGCCATCGAGATCGAACGCGATGGCGGGCAGGCGGAAATCGTCAAAGCGAGGTCCGAGGAAGGGGAAGGGGTCTGGGTTGCCGTTGAGGCCACCGGCCAACCCGCGGTATGGCAGGATGCGATCGCGACGGTTCGTCCCGGCGGTACGGTCAATCTCTTTGGTGGCTGTGCCCCTGGTACCGAAGTCGCGCTGGATACTCATCTGCTGCATTACAGCGAGATCACGGTGAAAGGTGTTTATCACCACCGGCCCGATACGATCCGCCGCGCGCTTGATCTGTTAGGCCAGCCGGCGTTTCCAGCTGATTTGTTATTGAGCGCCGAAATGCCGATCGCCAAGACGGAAGACGCGCTCCGCGCGATGATGGCAAAAGAAGCGTTGAAAGTCGTCATTCGCGGCGTTTGACCTACTTCCTTTTGCTCAGGTCAAACTGCCGTTCAGAGTAAGGGGCGACTTAGGTGCCTCAGTGGATTCCGTTTTCCTTTTTCACCTTCGCCACTTCGGCCTCCACCTTCCGATGGGCTTTTTCGTAAGCCTTGTCGAGCGCGTGGACCAATGCCTTGCTCGCCGGATCTTTGCCGTGGAGCGATTTGATAGCCAAGACCGCCAGATGGAGTGCAACGGTTTCCAGTTGCGCGGCGGTGTAGCTGAGGTCACTCGGGTTAAAGGCAAAAATGTTTGAGTGCTCATGCCCGAAGGTTTCGTAAGTGAGCGCAAGCACTACCGGCTTTTTATTCACCATACCTTTCAGGCTGCCTGAGATAAGCCCTTCCTTAAGTTCGAAGATATCCACCTTCGTCAACTGGTCGAGCCCGCTTTCGAGGAACTTGGTCACCGATGCGGCGCCGTGCGCCGCGGCCTTGGCTGTGATAAGCGCCGCATCTGCGGTCCCCTTAGCGGCGATCAGCGGCGCGACAGTCGGGTCCAGGTCGACCGGTACGACCTTGGTGCCTGCCTTGACCGCTTTTAGAATGCCTTTGGCCGTCTGTAGGGCAGCAGTAGCGGTGCCGAGCGCGGTGCCTTTGCCGGCGATTTCCGCGCTGTACTTGCCGTTCCGCACTTCGCATGACGCGATTTTGCCGAGATCAGGCACGTTCTTGTGATGCGTGCAGCGACGTTTGATGATGTTGTACCAGGTGCAAATTCGCTTTTTGTAATTGCAGCTGCTCAGCTTGTGCTTGAGGTTTCTGATATCGCGATTGAGCCCGTCGACCTTTCGCTGTGCGCTGTTCACTTTGTTTTGCGCGGAATCTAGCGAATGCTGCGCTTTCTTTTTGCGTTCGCGGACTTTCTTGCGTGCACTGTCAATTTGTCTTTGAAGGCCATCTACTTTGTCTTTGGGCTTTTGCAGTTCTTTCTCGGCCTTTTTGAAGCCGCCCGCAATCGTGTCGAACACCTTGTTGACTGCTTTCTTACCGGTGGTACTCAACCACTTGTGGAAGTCGGATTTGAGGTCGGCCCTCAGCGACATGTCGAAATTCTTGAGCTCGGAGGGAGAGAAGGAGAGCTTGCCCGTACCGATGCTGGCTTCGATATCCATAATCAGTAGCGGTCCGTCATCGACCTTGGTCGAGAACTTGATTTCGTTCAGGCTCGCTTCCAACGCAGCGTCGAGTTTGGCCTTGAATAGGTCGATTTCGCCCTGAATTTCGAATTTGGGCGACTTCGGCGGCTTGATGCCCGCCGAAACGTCGAGCTTGGTGTTTTTTAGCGAAATCGGGCCTGCCTTGATGTTGTGGATTTTGCCGTCGACGTTAAGCCCGGTTGCATCTACCTGCGCCTTGAAATTAAGCAGCGGGGAATCCTTGTAGAGGAACCAAAGCTTGCCAGCCCAGCGCATGCCGCCTCCGGTAAGTCCGATTTCGGGAACGTCGGTACCAGGAGACGCGAAGGCGTAGTCCACATCGGTCAATTTGATCGTCGGCAGTTTGTTGGTGGCGACCTTCTTGCCTCCGGTTGCGCCAGCAACGTCGTTCACCACGGCGATAATGTCAGGCAGTCCGAGTTCGCTCACCTTGCCTTCGAAGGCAGCTTTATCGGGGATGCCGTCGATCACGCCGACACTGGCGGTCACGTCCACTTCCTTGGAGCCGAGAGGAGACTTGCCGACGAAGGTAACGTCGACCTCAGACGTAGCGGTCGCCTTGATTTCCATTCGTGTACCGGAATTCAAGGTGAAGCCTTTGATGCCGAAAGCATTGTGCCAATCGCTGTCGGTTTTGCCCTGGACATCGAAGGCGAGGCCACCTTGGGTATCCAGTTCGAAGGCAATCGTGGTGTCGAACTGAACCGTCTCGTGTTTGGTCTTGAGATCGAGATTGGCAATGAGCTCGGCGCCGAAATCCGCTGTCGTACCTTCTAGTTTGAGGAAGAAAGCGGTTTGAATTTGTTTAGGCAGTATCAGGAACTTGAGCGCCTTCGGCATTTGGATCTGCGGTATATCGACCGCGAGATTGATCGACGGTTCGCCACCGAAAACACCTCCAA
>DLVK01000129.1:0-6212 GCA_003444235.1 Rhodospirillaceae bacterium | reverse complement strand
TGTTGACATAGCGCTGAAGGAACTGTGCAGCAGTAATCGAGCCCCCCCATCGACCACCGATATTCTTCATATCGGCGATCTTACTGTCGATCATCTTATCGAAGGGCCCGCCCAGATCGCTCAACGGCATACGCCAGAGCTTTTCTCCACTGGCCTCGCCGGCAGCGATCAACTGCTTCGATAGTTTGTCATCGTTGGAAAACAAACCGCCATACTCTTTTGCCAAAGAAACCAGGATGGCCCCGGTCAAAGTGGCAAGATTGACCATCAGGCGCGGTTTGAATCGCTTCTGGCAGTACCAAAGCGCATCCGCCAGCACCAGTCTCCCTTCGGCATCAGTATTTAGGATTTCGACAGTCTGGCCCGACATGCTGGTGACAACGTCGCCTGGCCGCTGCGCGTTGCCATCCGGCATATTCTCGACAAGACCGAGAATGCCAATCGCATTGACCTTTGCCTTACGGCCCGCGAGCGCCTTCATCAGGCCCGCTACCGCGCCGGCACCGCCCATGTCCCATTTCATCTCCGCCATTCCGGCGCCCGGTTTTAGTGAAATGCCACCGGTATCGAAGGTTACACCTTTGCCGATAAATGCCACCGGCTGTTTCGATGCAGCAGCCCCTCGCCATTGCATGACAACGAGTTGACTTTGCTTGCGCGAACCCTGGCCAACGCCGAGCAATGCGCCCATTCCGAGCTTTTGCATCGCCGCTTCACCCAACACCTCGACCTTGACACCAAGACGGGTCAACTTGCGTGCCTCGCGGGCGAATGTGACCGGATAAAGTACATTAGGAGGTTCGGAAACCAGATCGCGGGTGAAAAACACCCCGTCGGCAAGTTTGTTCAACTGTCCAAACAAGCGCCTGGCGCGAGTTTCTCCCTCGACCGAGAAAGACAGGTTTTCAACACCGGCGGTTTTCTTCTTTTTCGATTTCTTTTTATATTTTTCGAATCGATAGCTTCTGAGCCTCGCACCATAGGCAATCTGTGCCGCTGTCTCGGCCAGATCCCTAGGTCCGTCATCGACGATCACGATCACTGATTTCTGTTGGGCACCGTTCATATGGGCGAAAATCTTTCCGCCGAGGTCCTGCAACTCCAGCTCGTCCAATCCCTTCTTGCCGAGACCGACCAATAGAATGCGCTTTAGTTTGAGCTTCTCCGGCGCGACGATAGCAAGCAGTTGGTGTTTCTTACCGTCAAACGAGCTGGCCGCGATCGCGCGCTTGACCGCCCCGCCCGTCGCCTTGTCCAGTGCAGCAGCGGCATCGGATAATTTACTTTTTTCGCGCACCCCTACAACGACGGCGCCGGATTTGGGCAAACCCGGTTTTGCAAAAGAGATTTTCATGTTGCTGATCCGTAAGATGATTAAAAGTGAAGCCGGTCGCCGAAAAGGCTTTTCCCTGCTCGGCTTATTCTATGCTATGCCGTGATGCGGTTGAAGCAAGGGATGGCAAAGAATCGAGAGGAATAATCGGGT
This sequence comes from Rhodospirillaceae bacterium, assembly GCA_003444235.1. Lineage (GTDB taxonomy): Bacteria > Pseudomonadota > Alphaproteobacteria > UBA8366 > UBA8366 > UBA8366. Next base: position 4,726 of record DLVK01000129.1, on the reverse strand, counting down.
TTGAAAAGCCTCGGCAGCTATATTTCAAAGCAGATCGCCGGCGTCACTGTTTTCGTGATTCTGATTTTAGTGTTCGCGGTCTTTCTGACGCAGTCGCTTCGCATCATCGACTGGACCCTAAACCGCGGGCTATCCTTCAATACATTCCTCACCATGGCCGGTCTCCAGATGCCGTTTTTCCTGGTCGTGCTGTTTCCGATCGCGCCATTTGCATCCACGCTTTTCGTCTATAGCAGGCTTATCACCGATAGCGAGCTCATCGTCATGCGTGCCGCCGGCGTCGGCAATTGGGCGTTGGCGAGGCCTGGACTTTTAGTGGGTTTCGTCATGATGGTGCTGACCTTCATTCTCAATCTCTATGTCCAGCCGGCAAGTTTCCGCGAATACAAGGCGCGCGAATTCGAATTTCGTAATGAATTGGCCTCGGTCGCCTTACAGGAAGGTATCTTCAACGACATCCGCAAAGGGATCACCGTCTATGTCCGCGAGCGTGATAAAGACGGCCAACTTTACGGAATCCTGTTGCACGACAACCGAAAGCTCAACCAACCGGAAACTATGATGGCGGAGAAAGGTGCCCTCGTAGACACCGACCAAGGCCCACGCATCATACTGGTTAACGGCATTCGTCAAACGGTGAATTATAAGCAAAACAAGTCGCCGGACACCTTGGAGTTCGACCGCTGGACCGTCGAATTGCCGAGCCGCCAACGAACCGGCGCGCGATCGCGGGAACCGGCAGAACGATTTTTGAACGAATTGTTCTTCGCCACCGACGACGAGCGTTACAAGCATCTGCGCTATCGCGCGGAAATGTTCGCCGAGGGGCACAACCGCCTTGCCACCGGCTTTTTGCCCCTCACCTTCTGTGCCATGGCCTTGGCCATTCTATTGAGCGGCAGTTTCAACAGGCGTGGTCACGCGATACTTATTCTCGAAGCCATCGGCACCATCGCTTTTGTGCTGGTACTTAGTCTCGCTCTCAAGAATTATTCGGTAACCCACCAATGGATGTTGCCGCTGATGTATGTCAATGCGGTGCTGCCGCTCTTGATTTCGCTCTACGTCATTGTGGTACCGCGGCAATTCCCGCCACCCCGTTATCACCGGGCGTCGGCGGCTAGCGGCTAATGTCGCAACGGGTCCGCTTGACGTTTTTGTGATAGCGGCTGAACAGGCCCGGTTTGGGCCAAGGCCAGCTCTTTTTAATGCGCCATTTCTCTCCGTCCCGAGCCAGCAAGACAGACTTCCCTTCCGGCAAATCGAGCCCGACAAATCTCGCCAACGGCTCGCTGCCGCACATTGCCCAAATCACGGGCAACTTCGGGTATGGCAGTGCCAAGTCCTTTGCAATGATCGGCACCTTAGGCGCCGGAGCGACGGTCATGTCGGCCCTAAACCGCCTGGCAAAATACTGCATCACGGTCGCATAGTCTCCGATGTCTCCCGGAATATAGACCAACAAACGTGACTGTTTGGGCAAACTCCGTCCAAGTTCATCGCCGATTTCACGCAAATATGGTTTCGGCTGCTGCCGGTCGAAGCGAAGGTAGGGGGCGGTAACGACAGGCATTATCAGAGCAATCGCAACGACGATTTGACCGAGCCGCTGCGGGGAAACCGGGGCTCGCGCGAAGACCGACCGCAATTCTCCCTGAAAATAAAGCCGCGCCACGCCATAGACGGCAACCGCGTATCCGAAATAACCGATGAAGGTATTGTAGCGCCAGTAGCTCGATACGCCGGTACTGGCATGACCGGTCCAATGGGCGAAATAAAGAAAAAACAAAAATCCATTCCAACCGAAAAACAGTCCCGTAGCGATAAGCGCCAGGCGATCGAACGGGGTCATAGGCTTAAAAAGCCGCCACAATGCCCAACCGCTGAGCACGAACATGATCCCGAAATATCCGACCTTTCTGGTCATGTTCGAAAATATCGCGCTAAGTATGGCGGGAATATTTTCGAACTGCCATCGATCGAACGGCAGCAAGGTCGCTTCATGAAGTTGAGCCGACGACGAAAGAAATCCTCGCCATAAGAGATAGGACAGCAATGCCGGACCGAGCAGCAAAGGCGTCCAGGTCAAAAGCCGTCGCCCTGCCTTCGCACCACCACCCGATACCGCAAGGACCGTTACCATGCCGAACAAGATCAGCAAAATTACCAGATTAGGCTGCTTCAAATTTATGAATAGCAACGCCAGGAGGGCGAATTGCAACGCCCAAAGTTTGAAATCCTCCGCGCCGGTTCGCAGCCGCTCGCAAATCTGCCATCCGACAATCCCGAGATACGCTAAAACGACACTAGTGCCGGTGTCGGGGTTGGCCATCAGGACGATTTTGCGCACAAAAATAGGATTGGCGTAGGTCGCAAGAATCAGTACCAACGCGGCTAGCGGCCAGCCGACCGCCGGCCATTTGCTGTCGAACCGATCAGATTGCGCACTCTGAATGAGCCGGGCCAGCAATACCGCAAACACAAGCACCAAACCAAAATTAATGACATTGGCCGCGCTTTCGGCGAAATGTCCGATCAGGACTGAGACAAAATGAAGAACGAAGGTGTGATTATATGGAAAGCCCGTATAGGCCGAAGGCGACTGCGGCAGCTCGGGTCTCGGCAAAGTTCCATGATCGAGCAGATAAAGCGCGTTATACAGCCAGTGGCTTAATACATCGACCTCCGAAGGGTATTTCGCCGCCACGATGAGCAAAAACGGAGCGCCAAGGGCAAATACCCGCCAGCTTGTGGCCATGCCCCCTAATTCGCCACGGCGGCGGAGGACAAGCGCCGCGGCACCTGCCAGCGCCACACTGAACCAGGTCACATAGCGAAGATCGAGCGTGCTTAAGGCCGCAATGACAGTGTAAATCAAGATAACGACGCCCCATCCCGCAAAAATGGTGCAATCCGCTAAAGCCTTATGGCAACCGGCCAATCGACCAATGAAAGCAAAACAAGTTGCTGATATAACAACGGAAATTAGCGCTATCGCTTGCAGCGGCGCGGGCAGCATTTCAGCCAGAAACTGCATCATCTAAGTAATTCTCCGAATCCGAAGGGACTTCCGCGGGCGTCCAGCGCTATAGCTGCCAGGAACGTGAACAACATTCCAGTGGAAAAGCGACGAAAACACGATTTGACGCTATTTCTCGACTATTCGGGCAAGTGTCGGAAGGTTTTTTACACAATTTTTTCAAGATCAAGCGCATTCGACTAGTTGAAAGCGCCAAAATCGAAAAAGGGTAGGCAAATAGAGCAAAGAAAAAGCTTTTGACTTACGTAAAATCCTGTTTATTAAGTACTGTTAATATAAAGAAATTAAAAAAAACAAGAAGAACGAAACAGGATGAGCACCGTATGCTTACTCGCCAAAGTGCGAGCAAGTCGCGAGTCGACGAATCATCGAGGCATCAGCCCAAAAATTTTGGGCAATTGGTCGCGACTGGTTTCCGCAACGCGGCGCCTTCCGAAATTTCGTTCCTGTTCGACCATGCCGGCGACAATGGCGACGATGTGAGGGCGCTCAAGTGCGATTGTCCCTGACACTATCGAAATATCTGTCACGCCACTTCCTGTTTTGGCTGGTGAGCGTCTTTTTGGCTTTTGCGAGCATCGCTTTGGTTCTGGATACCGTGGAACTGATGCGCCGCGCTTCTGGCAAGGCCGAGGCAACGATGGATATCGTGCTGCAAATGGGTCTGTTGAAACTGCCCTTTATGATTCATTCCCTGTTGCCATTCATAATCCTGTTCGGTGCCTTGCTAGCCTTTTGGCGTCTCGCACGTACCAACGAAGTCGTTGTTGCCCGTGCCGCCGGCATTTCGGTCTGGCAATTTTTGCTACCGGCGGTGTTCATCACTTTTGTTGTCGGAATATTCGAAGTCGGTGGTTTCAACCCCTTCGCCTCCGCGATGCTTTCCAAGTACGAGGCTTACGAAGCGCAATATCTCAAGCGTCGTACCAGCATGCTTGCGGTTTCCAAAAACGGGCTTTGGTTGCGCCAAGCCGACGGGCGCTTTCAATCGGTCATTCATGCACTCCGAGTAACCAACGAAAGCATGGAACTGCATGACGTCATCATCTTCCGGTTCGAGGGCAAAGACCGCTTTGCGGAGCGGATCGATGCCGAGAAGGCTCGTCTCGAAAACGGACATTGGCGGCTTCAAAATGCATGGATCTCTGCTCCCCTAACCCAGCCCAGTTTCCGCAAGGACCATCGCATTCGCACCAACTTGACCCTGACAAAGATTCAGGAAAGTTTTGCGTCGCCTGAAACTATGTCGTCATGGGATTTACCGGAATTTATCCGCACCATGGAAGCGGCCGGATTCTCAGGCCATCGGCACCAGCTTCACTTCCAATCGCTGCTTGCCTACCCGTTCTTACTGTGCGCGATGGTGCTTATAGCGGCTAGTTTCACGCTCAGAGTCCACCGACGAACCGGCGCAAAATTTGCCATCATCGGCAGCGTTTTGTTTTGCTTCATAATCTATTTCATGTCCGATGTGGTCCAAGCACTCGGCATGTCTGCAACAATACCGCCGGCGCTCGCCGCTTGGGCTCCCGCCTGCGTTTCGATCATGATCGGTTTAGCGATGCTGTTTCATCTGGAGGACGGATGATGCGCGTCGAATGGTCAAAATTCTCGTTCGCGGCCGCTCTCATTTTGGCCATCGTTCATCCGGCATTCGCACAAAAACCGAATACCTATGAACTACAG
>DLVK01000037.1:2638-3154 GCA_003444235.1 Rhodospirillaceae bacterium | reverse complement strand
CTAGATATCGCTGACGAGGCGAAATCTCGGTGAGATCGACCATGGAATTCCTCCCGTATGTTGAATGCGCGCGCACTGTAGCCATCGCCCAATGGCGAGGCAAGGTGGCGGGCCGAGCTGCGAGTAATCGAATTGGTGTGTGGGGCCGCCTAAGCAGACACTACCAAGTGCCGCTATTCTCCATCGATGCCCAGGGCTCCTGTTCGGGCAGGCTGTCGCCTTTCTGGAGCAATTCTATCGAAATGCCATCTGGAGTTTGTATGAAGGCCATGCGGCCGTCACGGGGTGGTCGATTTATGGTCACGCCGTTATCCATCAACCGTTGGCAAGCCGCATACACATCATCAACCGCATAGGCGAGATGGCCGAAGTTTCGTCCGCCGGAATATTCTTCGGGGTCCCAATTGTAGGTGAGCTCGAGGATCGGTGATTGTTCCTCCTTGGCCCGGCCCACATCGTCGGTCGCGGCGAGGAACACGATCGTAAACCGGCCCTGTTCGCTCTCGATGCGGCGGG
>DLVK01000037.1:1952-2324 GCA_003444235.1 Rhodospirillaceae bacterium | reverse complement strand
CGGCGGGTTTCGACCATATCGAAATTTTTGGAAAAGAAGTCGATGCTTTCGTCCAGGTCCGAAACACGGATCATGGTGTGCAGATATTTCATTGAGATGCCTTTCGATATGTTCCGGTCGGCTTTACCAGCTACCGGTATTCTCCATCGATACCCAGGGCTCCTGCTCGGGCAGGCTTTCGCCCTTTTGAAGCAATTCGATGGAAATGCCGTCGGGGGTCCGAATAAAGGCCATGTGGCCGTCGCGCGGTGGTCGATTGATGTCGACGCCGTTCTCCATCAACGTCTGACAGGTGCCGTAGATGTCGTCGACCTCGAAGGCGAGGTGGCCGAAATTGCGCCCGCCTTGATAGTCTTCCGGGTCCCAGTTGTA
>DLVK01000037.1:0-1678 GCA_003444235.1 Rhodospirillaceae bacterium | reverse complement strand
GAGATGGCCGAAATTGCGGCCGCCGTCATAGTCTTCCGGGTCCCAGTTGTAGGTCAGTTCCAGCGTCGGTGCGCGGACGGATTTCGCGACTTCGATATCGTCCTTGGCGGCCAAATGAACGTTGGTGAAACGGCCCTTTTCGCTATCCCGGCGGCGTACCTCGCTCAATCCCAACATGCCGAAAAACTTAATGGAATCCTCAAGATCGGAAACCCGGACCATTGTATGGAGATATCGCATCGCTGCCTCACTGGATGGAATTTCCGCCACTTTATCCAAATCGGGTTTGTGCTGCTAGCGGGGACTTTTATATTCGCGCCCGCCTGCATAAACTCCGGGCGAGGCATTTCAGAATACTCTGAAGGACATCGAAAATGGTCGACCTCGGCTTTTTCGCGATGCCGGTGCACCCGGCTGAAAAGGACTACGGCACGGTTTTGCGTCAAAACCGTGAAGCGCTGATCCTTTGCGACAAGCTCGGCTATAGCGAAGCCTGGATCGGCGAGCATTTCACTTCCACCGGCGAGCCTATTCCCGATCCCTTGCAGTTTTTGGCAAGCGTCATCCCGGTGACGGAGAACATTCGCCTCGGCACCGCAGTGTTGAACTTGCCGCTTCACCATCCGGTCAAGCTCGCCGGACAAATCGCGCAGTTCGATCAATTAAGCGGTGGCCGTGCCATGCTCGGGATTGGCCCGGGTGGGCTCCGGTCCGACCTCGAGATGTTCGGTGAAAAAGTGGAAGACGGTTATTTCAAAATGGTCGAAAGCGTCGACATAATGACCGCGCTTTGGACCGGCGAAGCTCCGTTCGACATAAAGGCCGACTATTGGGACGACGTTGTCTTGAAGGAGTTCATCCAGAAAGATATTGGCCTCGGCTTGCAGGTGAAGCCGAAGCAACAACCGCATCCGCCCTTTGCCTATGCCATGCGCCAGCCGAGTTCCGGCGCCATGTCGATTATTGTCGAGCGCGATTGGATACCGCTTTCGGGCAATTTCATTCCCGCATCCTCGGTCAAGGCGCAATGGCAGGCCTATTGCGAGTCCTGCGAGGAGCACGGCAAGAAGCCGAAACCCGATATGTGGCGTGCGGCGCGCTCGATCCTGGTGGCCGACAGCGACAGCGAAGCGGAGGAGTATGTGGCCCGCGAAGACAGCAGCATGCAGCACTATTTCTTTTACCTGCGTTCGCTGGAGGCCCGGCGCAACATGCCCGATGCATCGCCCGAGGAGCGTCAGGCTGTCATTGCCGAGCGCGTCAACGAGGCATTGGAGCAGCAGATTGTCGTCGGCAGCGCCAAGACCGTTACCGACAAGCTGATTGCCTTCCGTGACGACGTGGGCCCGTTCGGCACGTTGCTGATGACCGGCTACGACTGGGACGACGAAGAGCTATGGAAAGGCTCGATCCGTAAACTGGCGGAAGAGGTGATGCCCGTGGTTCGTCAGCACGCGGCGGCGACGGATAAGGCCCTATAGATGCGCCTTTGAGCTCCGCGGGGGATCGGTTAGACTTCGTAATATCCGGCCCGGTTTGGGCAACGCCTAACAATAAGAGCATCAAACAGCGTTCCCGCGGGCAACACCGAATTCCCAGGGAGGGATGCCATGCTCGAAAGCACAGATTTTTCGACCCAAGATATCGATATTCTCGAAGGTTCCGGCCGGAACCTTCG
>DLVK01000532.1:0-5601 GCA_003444235.1 Rhodospirillaceae bacterium | reverse complement strand
TGGAAACGCCGGACGATCTACCGGGCCGAGATCTGATCGCGGTTGCCAACGAGCCAACCGATCCGAACCGCATTGCCTTCTCGGAATATCACGGCATGGGCTCGACTACCGGCGCGTTCATGATCCGCAAAGGCAATTTCAAATACGTTCATTACGCGGCCTACCCGCCACAACTTTTCGATCTCGAAAACGATCCGGAAGAGTTGAACGATGTCGCGGAAGACCCGGCATTCGAAACAACGCGTCAGGAAATGGAAGACGCACTGCGCCACATCTGCGATCCGGACAATGCCGATACACGCGCCAAGCGATCGCAAGCGGCACTTTTGGAAGCCCACGGTGGCCGCGAGGCCGTCATCGCGCGCGGCGATCTCGGGTTTTCCGTTCCTCCCGGTCATTCGCCCCAGTTCGACTAAACGTAGCGCTATGACCGAGACAACGTGCCTGGCTATTCCTTGCCAGGCGCTTTGATCCGCATAAAGAGCACCAGCGGCATAATGCAAAGCGTACAAATCGTCAGAATGTGGAAATCGTGCAGATAACCTAGAAATTCCGCTTGCCTATCGATCATGCGTTCCAAACTCGCGACACCACTGAGACTGTCCATACTCCAACTTTCGGGCAGCGCGTAATGTTTTAGCACCTCGTTATAGTAGCTCGCATTCTGGGTGAGTTTGGAGCGCGCATCTTGAGTGCTGGCAACCAACTGGGTGACAATAAAGGCGATCCCGACGCCGGCGGCAATCCGTCGGTTGGTGGTGAAAAGACTGGTAGCATCGGGCCGAAGCGAGGCGGGAACAGTTTTGAAAGCTGCGGTTTCGCAAGGCGTGTTGATAAAGCCCATGCCGAATCCCTGCAGAAATATAGCAACCGAGAGACGGAACTGATCCGCATCCGGTGGCAGACTGGTCAGCATCCAAGTGGACACGCAAACCAACAAGCTGCCGCCGAAAATGAGCGGTCTCGGGCTGAACCGCATCAACAAATAACCTGCGCAAAGTGAACTAAGCATCGTGCCGATGCCACGGTTCACCATGACGAGACCGATCACCAGAACCGGATACTCCATGATCCGCTGCATCACCGGCGGTAAAAGCGCCATGTAGCCGAAGAATAGAATGTTGACGAAGAAATCGATGGTGATTCCGAGCACGAACTCGCGGTTCTTGAGCGGGGTGAGATTGAGGTAGGGCTGGCGAGCGGTCACTGCGTGTATGAGAAAGATGTAGAATGCGCTGGCGGCAACCACCGCGTAGCCAGTGATGGCGGTGGACGCGAACCAATCATTCTTTTCACCCTGATCAAGCATCAGCTGAAGACAAGCGATGCCGATGCTGAGGACCGAAAACCCGAAAAAGTCGAACGGTTTCGGGTCGAGCGGTTTATCCTTCGGCACCACGGTCAGCAGGAGCGTAAGCGCGATGAGACCGAGCGGCACGTTGATCAAGAAAACCGTCCGCCATCCGAACAATTCGGTCAAAACACCACCGATAATGGGTCCGATCACGACCGCACTCATGCGGCCGGCTTGCAACCAACCAAAGGCTGGTCCTTGTTGATTTCGTGGGAAGGTGGCAAGCACGACCTGATAGGTGAGAGGGTTGAGCCCCGACCCGAAGAACCCCTGACAAAATCGGTAGAAAATTAGTTCATAGAGATTGGTTGCCTGCGAGACCATCACGGCACAGGTCATAAAACCGCAAACAACGATGATGAACATGATGCGTCGGCCGAATTTGCGGCTCAGCCACGCATAGAGCGGCGTGAAAATCGCGCCGGCCACCAGGTAGGATGTGAGGACCCAGGAAATCTCGGTGATAGTGGCCGACATGGCGCCCATCATGGTGGGCAACGCGATAGAAACGGCAAAGGTATCCGTTCCTTGCATTGCACCTGCCGGAATAATGGCGAGCGCGACGAGCAGCCGCCTGCGCGGCGGCAAAACCTCTTCTTCGCCTTCTTCCGGCCGTGGTTTGGCCTCGCTGGTTTGGCTCATCTACCTGTCGATTGTTGCGGCGCCCTTGCGGGGGCACGGTACCTGTTATACCACCTAGCGCAAAGGACGCCTGCTGAATGGCGTCGACTTCACATTAGGGAGAATACCATGAAAGTCGGATATATCGGCCTCGGCACCATGGGTGGACCGATGGCACTCAATTTGATCAAAGCGGGCCACGACGTCACCGTACACGACATCAACAAGGAGTCCGCCAAGGAACATCTCGAAAAAGGTGCCACTTGGGCCGACACGCCGGCTGACCTTGGCAAGGCAAGCGAAGTGGTCTTCACGTCCCTTCCGGGCCCAGTCGAAATGGAAGCGGTTGCGCTCGGCGAAAACGGCCTGATCGAAGGGCTTTCACCGGGCGATTGTTATTTCGACCTCACCACCAATTCGCCGACCCTCGTCCGCCGCGTGCACGCGGAAATGGCCGAAAAAGGCATTCATTTGTTCGACGCACCGGTTTCCGGCGGGCCCAAAGGTGCCGCCTCAGGCAAGATGGCGCTTTGGGTCGGTGGCGATGAAGCGCAATACAATGAAAATAAAGAAGTGCTCGACGATATCGGCGACCGGGCGATGTATGTGGGCCCGATCGGTGCCGGCGCCATCGCTAAACTGGTTCATAACTGTTCCGGCTATATGATGAACGCCGTGTTCGCCGAAGTCTTTACCATGGGCGTCAAGGCGGGGCTCGACCCCATGGCACTCTGGACGGCGGTCCGCCAAGGGGCGGCCGGCAGACGCCGCACCTTCGATAAAGTTCCCGAGCATTTCCTTACCAATAACTTCGACCCCGCATCCTTTGCGCTTCGTTTGGCACACAAGGACGTCACTTTGGCCACCCAATTGGGCAAAGAGATCGGCGTGCCGATGCGCATCGCTAATCTGACGCTCGAAGAAATGACCGAAGCTCGCGGTCGCGGTTGGGACGACCGGGACAGCCGGTCAATGATGATCCTTCAGAAGGAGCGCGCGGGCGTTGAGATCGAAGTACCCAAGGAGCTTTTCGACGAAGCGTTCAAGAAGGAGCCGATGTAAGAGCTACGTCTTCGGCAGAAATAAGTCCTCATCGGGCGCCCCAACCAATTCGCAGGTCCAGGCGCCGGCGCCGTCAGCAGGCGGAATAAAGGCAACCGGCCGGCCGTTCTTGAGGATGTTGTAGGTTGTATCGATTTTGCAAAGGTGCCCGCGAAGCGCCCGGAACGTGCCCGAATGCGCAACGACGAGAATGGGCGCAACACCTTCAATGGTTTCGCTGGCAGAGATGATACGGGCGTTGAATTCCGCCGGACTTTCGCCACCGGGAGGCTTGTCGCCTCGGTCGTAGTCGGCGTAGGGCTTGCCTTCCCACTCGCCGTAGGTGCGCTCCATGATCCCCGGGACCGACGTAATCTCGAGCCCGCGTTGGCTCGCCACCGGCTCGGCGGTTTTCCAAACCCGCTGCAACGGGCTCGAAAAGATCGATCCGATTTCCTCGCCGTCCAGCCACTTAGCGGCGTCCTCCGCATCCTGTCGACCCTGGTCCGTCAACTCGACATCCAGTTGGCCCGCAAAGATATGATCGGCATTGGCCGTGCTTTGCCCATGGCGGATAAAGAAAAATTTTTGCGAAAAAAGTTGTACGTTCTGGGCCATCAAATTCCCTTTGCTTCTCTAATTGCGCGCCACACGCGCTCAGGCGTCGCGGGCATATCGATATGTTTAATACCGTAAACCGAAAGCGCGTCAACAATGGCATTGGCAACGGCCGGCAACGCGCCGACGGTACCCGCCTCACCTGCGCCCTTAATACCCAACGGATTTGTCTCGGTCGGCACCGGATTACTCTGAATTTCGATCTGCACGCAATCATCCGCCCGCGGCATTGTGTAGTCCATAAATGAGCCCGTAATCAGTTGACCGTCCTCGTCATAGACGATTTCCTCGAACAGCACCTGGCCCAAACCTTGTGCGATTCCGCCCTGGATTTGGCCTTTTAGGGTGAGCGGGTTTAGTACGGTTCCCACGTCGTCAACGACGGAATATTTTGTGATATCGATTACCCCCGTGTCCTCGTCGATTTCCACTTCGACCACGTGAGTGCCGTTAGGATAGTTCTGCGCCACCGGTGTGAATATCGACGTCATACTCATGCCGGTTTCCAATTCCTGGCCCATCGCATCCGGGTCGTGAGCAAGCTGCGCGATTTCCTTGATGGTTTTGGAGTTGTCGGTGCCGGCAACGCTGAACACACCGTCTTCGAACTCGATATCCTCGACCGCGGCTTCCATTGCTATCGAGGCAACCAGTTTGCCGTGCTCGATGATCTTTAGCGCCGCGTTGTGCATCGCCGAGCCGCCGAGTGCCGCGGACCGTGATCCGCCCGATCCTTGGCCGTAAGGAATTCGGTCGGAATCACCCTGAACATATTTGATATCGCCCGGCTCGAGTCCCAACCGGTCACAAATTATCTGGTTGTACATGGTTTCGTGGCCCTGCCCCTGATTGAGCGAGGAGGACGCGATGGTGACCGTGCCGTTACGGTTAAATGTAATGGTCGCCCCCTCGACATTGCCCGATGCCGCGCGCTCGATCGAGTTCGAGATGCCGATGCCGAACAGTTTCCCTCGCAGTAACGCATCTTCACGGCGCTTCGCAGACCCTCGGTAATCGGAGAGCTCGATGGCCATATCCATTCCTTTTTCGAACTCGCCGCAATCGTAGTTGAAGGTGAGCGGGGTCTGGTACGGCATGGCATCCGGCGGAATCAGATTCCTACGTCGGATTTCGACCGGGTCCATATCGAGCTCATCGGCGGCAATATCTATCAACCGCTCAAGGATATAGGCGTTCTCCGGCCGGCCATTGCCGCGATAGGCGCGGATGGGATTGGTATGGGAAAAAATGCCGCTCACATCCAAGTAAATTGCCGGTGTGGTGTAGACGCCCGCGAGCGTCCCCAAATTCTTCACCGCCGAACTTTCCACACCGGACATAAGATAAGCGCCGATAGCAGACGTCGTTTGCACCTTAAGTCCAAGGAAGTTTCCCTCGTTGTCGAGTGCCAATTCACCTACGGTCACGTAGTCGCGTCCATGCCCATCGCTCAACAAAGCTTCGGAGCGCGAGCTAATCCATTTCACTGGCCGGCCGAGGTCTTTCGCGGCCATCAGGCAAAGCGCCACCTCGTTATAGATCGCCGACTTCATGCCGAAACCACCACCGACATCGCCCGCTATTACGCGCACTTTATGCTCTGGAACCTTGAGCACACGTTTTGCCAATGCGGCGCGATAAAGCGGCACGCCCTGCAGCGTCGTGTAGATCACATAGCTATCGTCGTAGGTATCGAAAGTGCCTATGCATCCGCGTGTCTCCATCGAATTTGCAGAAACGCGATTGATATTGAATGTCTGGCGAACAACATGGTCGGCCTTGTCGAAGGCCGCTTTGGTCGCCGCCTCGTCGCCCTCGAAATGGGTGTAACAGACATTGTCCGGGTTCTCGTCCCAGACCGGCGGCGTATCAGGGTCCGACGCTTTCGCTGTCGAAGTACTTGCCGGCAGCGGCTCATAATCGACTTCGATCAACTCCGCCGCATCCATTGCCTGATTGACGCTATC
>DLVK01000410.1:0-8829 GCA_003444235.1 Rhodospirillaceae bacterium | reverse complement strand
GCCGAGTGGGAATCGTATCTACAAGACAAACATGTGCCTGCGGCCATCCTGCGCCCGATGGATGAGATGTTCGGCGACCCGCAGTTGGACACACGCGGCATACTTCATCGCCATGAAGAAGTCGAAGGCGTCGACGGTCCGGTTACGGTACCCGTTAGCGCATTCACATTTGCTGAAGGCGGGCCGAAAGTAGACAGCCCGCCCCGCCCGCTCGGCGCGGATACGGATTCGGTACTAGGCGAGCTCGGCTACGACGCCCAGTCGATCGCCGATTTCCGAAAAGATGGTGTGATCTAGCTTAGCTTTTGCTCAGAAGCTTCGCGATGTCACCGGCATCCTTGAGGTCTTCGATATTAAGGATCGCATCCCGCAATTCGCCCACCTGTGACTCAGGCAATGTTTTAGAGGCGAGCTTCTCGAATTTCTCGATCACATCCGCATCCGAGGCAAAATGTTTTTCGCTGCCGCGTGCGGCTTCGACCATTTCCTTTTCCACCGTGCCGTCGTTGAAGTGAACTTCCACATTGACCGTATGACGGAATGACGGGCCTTTGGCGGTAATTTCGGGATCCTCGATCGTCTTGACCTTCTGGGCAAACGCCATCCGATCAGGATCAGCGACAATCGCTTCGCTGAACTGATCCACGAAGCAATCGCCTTCGATCAGCATGGTAGCAACACAGAAGGGTAGATTAAGCTGAGCCGAGGTTACGCCTTCCGGTTTGTATTCCCAGCCCACATGCTCGACGGTCACTTTGGAACCGTAAATGACGATTTCCTTCACATCTTCGGTCCCGAAGGGCCGGCGCTCGCGGATAAATCTCAGCGCATCCATCGTCGTATGGTTTGTACCAACACAAGAATAGAATTTGAGCGCGATACCCATCGTTTCCCATACTTCGCCAAACCCGTGGTTCAGGATTTCCAGGTCGAAACGATCCTGCGAACGCGAGAAGGTGGTGCAAAAGCCGCCATACTCGCTTTCGAGAACATCGGTGATACCGGTGAAACCTTGGTCGGCCAGTAAAGCGCCATAAAGGCCGCTCTGGGACGAGCGGCCCGCATGCATGCGCTTGACCATGCCGCCGAACTGGGCGGCCATAAGGCCTGCTGCCTGGGTACCCGCTACGCCTAGGGCATGTACCGTCTGTTCTTCCGTCAGGCCGAGCCCCGAGGCGGCTCCGGAGGCGGCGGAAAAGACGCCAACTGTCGCACCAGAATGCCAGCCCTGGGTTATGTGCTCATTTCCCATACAAACACCTACTCGCGGGCCGATCTCGTACCCGGCAACCGAGGAGGTGAGGAAATCTTTTCCACTCAGGCCACCCTTGGTCTCAACGACGGCCATCAAGGCAGGCAGCGTGACCGCACCCACATGGAGTATGCCGCGCCGATGCACATCGTCCAATTCGAAACCTTGCGTCAACGTGCCGTTGATCAAAGCTGCATGGGGTGCAGATATGCGCTGACCGGTACCCCAAACACCACACTGATCGGAACTATCGAGACCGCCAAGCGTTTTCATCAAGATTTTGGACCACTCGAGATCGACCGCGTAAAGCGCACAGCCAAACGAATCCAAAATCAGCAATTTGATGCGATCTCGCACCTCGTCTGGAATATCGTCATAGGTTAGACCGGAAACGAATTTCGCGATCCCGCGCGTGTAAGGATTGTCGCGCACCGTATCGTGGCTCATCTGTCGCTCCCCTCCTGGTGTGGTGTTGAAGTGGGTTAACTCGCTAATTTTCGGCTTCTATAGCGTGTCTTGGCTAAAGTGCAAATACGCTACGGCGACGGGTCCGTAACAGACAAAATGGATTTTCGTGTTTTTCGCACTCTGTGGTACAATTTTGCACTTGGTATAGCGAGCTTTGTTCGCAGAGGCAGCGTGACCGCGTTAATTCGAGGTTGCGAGTCGGATAAGCTCTACCGTTGCCAATAAAAATATAAAAATCTGCGAACCGGTTTCGTGTCGGCGCTTCAGAAGCCCAGTGGCTGCTGTAGCGCAATACCTAGACATTGGAACAGGAGGAAGATTTTTATGTTTATTGAAAAATTGACTGGCCGCGCCGCATGCGCACTCGCCGTTTCGGCGTTTGCTTTGTCGCTCGGCCTCACGGCCGCAAACGAAGCAAAAGCGGCGGATTTCTCGGGCAAACGTATTCGCGTCATCGTACCCTTTAACGAAGGCGGTGGTACGGACAGTCTTACCCGTTTCCTGCAGCCCTATATGGAAAAGTATCTGCCCGGCAAGCCTAAGATACTCGTCATCAACAAGCCGGGCGCCGGTGGTATCGTCGGCGGGAACTATTTCGAAGCCCGCGCCAAAAAGGACGGCACCTGGGTTATGGCGCTGTCGACCTCGACGATCATGAACTACATCCTCGGCGATCCGCGGGTGAAGTTTAACGTCCGTGGTTGGCGTCCGATCGTACTGCTACCCCGCGGCACCATGATCTACGCCCGCAAGGAACTTGGATTGGGCGGCCTGCCGGCTAAGGAAAAGATCGAAAAACTCCGCTCTTTCCCGAAAGAAGCCTTGGTTCATGGCGGCAAGACACCGACTTCGTCGATCATCAACAAGCTGATGTCCTACTCGTTGCTTGGTGTTGACGTTAAAATGGTGTTCGGCATGAAGGGCAACGGACCGATGGCATTGGCCTTCGAGCGCGGCGAATTCACGCTAAACTTCGACAATTCGCTGTCCTACATGAACAACCGGAAACATTTCCGCGAAACCAAGATTGCCAACGAAATCTGGACCTTCGGCGCACCGAATGCGAATGGCGAATGGAAAGATGCCAATGGCAAATGGTTCCGTGATCCGACCTGGCCGAAAGTTCCTACTTATTACGAGGTCTATGAGGAATGGGCTGGTAAAAAATTCGATGGACCACAGGCCATGGCCACACTGGCGCTGATCCGCGTCGGTGTCGCGGCCAACAAGTCCTTCCATCTGCCGAACGGTAGCGATTCAGGTGCGTTGAAATCCTGGCGCGACGCCGTACGGACGACTTTTAAGGACAAAAGCTTCATCAAAAAGAAGGCTAAGGTCCTCGGCGGTTACCCTGTCGCCGTCGGCGAACCGGCCAAGAAAGCGCTGCATCAAGCGATTTCGCTCAATGCCGGAGAGCGGAAATGGATCAAGGACTACTTCAAAAAACAGTTTGATCTTAATCTGAAAATTTAAGCGTTCTGGAACACGCTTACTATGGTACGGCGTCCGGTTTTTGCCGGGCGCCGTTTCTATCTCGTTTATGCGATTCAGGGCTAGCGGTCGTCTAAAAAAATGTTTATACCTCCGCATTTGGTGAATTGTTTAGAAACAACACCAAAACATGTTTTGTACAAACCATGGCCTCGTTCGGCACCATCTCGCTACCGGGGCGTTTTAGTAACCGAACTTGGGAGGACACCTAATGTTCAAGAATTTGCTTTCCGGCCGCACTGCATGTGCACTCGCTGTTTCGGCGTTTGCTCTGTCGCTCGGCCTCACGGCTGCGAACGAAGCGAAAGCGGCCGATTTTTCGGGCAAACGTATCCGCGTGATCGTGCCCTTTAACGAAGGCGGCGGCACCGATAGCCTTGCCCGTCTGTTCCAGCCTTTCTACGAACGGCACCTTCCTGGCAAGCCGAAGATCCTCGTGATCAACAAGCCAGGTGCTGGTGGCATCGTGGGCGGCAACTATTTCGAATCCCGCGCCAAGAAAGACGGCACGTGGGTCATGGCGGTTTCGACCTCGACGGTTCTCAATTACGTCCTCGGCGATCCGCGGGTAAAATTTGACCTGAAGAAGTGGGAACCGATTGTCTTGCTGCCGCGCGGCAATGTCATGTATTCCCGCCCCGAGTTGGGCCTTAAGGGCCTCGCTCCGAAGGCAATGGTTGAGAAGCTTCGCACCTTCCCGAAAGAAGCGCTGGTGCATGGCGGCAAAACACCTACTTCGTCCGAAATTAACAAGCTGATGTCTTACAATCTGCTTGGTGTCGATCTTAAGATCGTCTTCGGCATGAAGGGCAACGGCCCGATGGCGCTGGCTTTCGAACGCGGTGAATTCACCCTGATGTTCGACAACTCGCTGTCCTACAAAAACAATCGTAAGCATTTCCGTGACAGCGGAATCGCCGTCGAATTGTTCACGTTCGGTGCTCCGGACGCCAACGGTAAGTGGAAGGACGCCAACGGTAAATGGCTGCGCGATCCGACCTGGCCGAAGATTCCGACCTACTACGAAGTCTACGAGGAATGGTCTGGCAAATCCTTTGATGGGCCTCAAGCCAAAGCCACGTTGGGTCTGATTCGTGTCGGCGTTGCCGCCAATAAGGCATATTTGCTGCCGAACGGTGCCGATAAGGGCGCGTTGAAGGCTTGGCGTCAGTCGACCCGGGCCATCTTCAAGGATCCGAAATTCATTGCCAAGAGAGAAAAGATTCTCGGCAAATTCCCTGTAACGGTTGGCGAAGCAGCCCGCAAAGCAATGCTGCAGGCTATTACGCTCGCACCGGCCGAAAAGAAATGGATCAAGTCCTACTTCAAGAAGAAGTTTAATCTTGATCTGAAGATCTAAGCGTACTGATTTACGCTGAGTTTTCTGCGGCGCCCGGCTTCTTGCCGGGCGCCGTTTCTATTTGACTTCGAATATTTCAGGGCTAGCGATTGAATCGAAATATGTTTATACCTCGGCGTTCGGCGGCATATTGAATTTCGGCCCGCTGATACATACGTATGTACAAACCGATGCTTCGTTCGGCGGCACGTCGCCATCTGGGCACCTGACAACCGAACTTGGGAGGACACCTATGTTCAAGAAATTGCTCTCCGGTCGCGTGGGTCCGGCACTTGCTGTTTCGGCGTTTGCCCTTTCGCTCGGCCTGACCGCGGCAAATGAGGCGAAAGCTGCAGATTTCACGGGTAAGCGTATCCGTGTGATCGTACCTTTTAACGAGGGCGGCGGCACCGATAGCCTCGCACGCTTCCTGCAACCGTTCCTGGAACGGCACCTGCCGGGCAAGCCAAAGATTCTTGTTGTTAACAAGCCGGGTGCCGGTGGCATCGTCGGCGGCAACTACTTCCAGTCCCGTGCCAAGAAAGACGGCACCTGGGTCATGGCAGTTTCCATTTCCACGGTGATGAACTACGTCCTCGGCGATCCGCGGGTGAAGTTCGACATTCTGAAATGGGAACCGATCGCGCTCCTGCCGCGTAGTGCGGTTATTTACGCGCGTAAGGAACTCGGACTGAAAGGTTTGAGCCCGAAAGAGCAAGTCGCAAAACTTGCGGCGATGCCGAAATCGGCACGCGTCATGGGCGGCAAAACACCGACGTCGACTGACATCAACTATCGCGCGGCATTCTCGCTGCTCGGTCTCGAGCTCAAAAACGTCTGGGGCATGAAGGGTAATGGCCCGATGGCTCTCGCGTTCGAACGCGGCGAATTCACGTTGATGTACGACAACTCGCTTTCCTACATGAACAACCGTAAGCATTTCCGGAAATCCGGGATTGCGGTCGAAATGTTCACCTGGGGCGCGCCGGACAAAGACGGTAACTGGAAGGACAAGAATGGCAAATGGCGCCGGGACACCACCTGGCCGAAACTGCCTTCTTTCTTCGAGTACTACGAAGCCGCTACCGGCAAAAAGTTCGAGGGCGCAGCCGCACAGGCAACCCAGAAACTGACCAAAATTGGCGTCGGCGCCAACAAAGCTTATCTGCTGCAGACCGGCACTCCGGGCGGCACGGTAAAAGCTTGGCGTGATTCCTTCAAAAAAGCGATGGCCGACCCTGAATTCATCAAGAAGAAAGACCGTATCATCGGTGCCTACGCGGTGACCGTCGGTGCGGCGGCCGGTAAGGCGATGCAGGAAATCTTCGCGCTTAACAAGGCCGAAAAGGCTTATATCAAGCAATACTTGAAAAGCCGTTACGATCTTGATCTGAACATCTAAATTTACCAAATTCGGTAAATTGGGCAGCGCCCGGCAGAAATGCCGGGCGTTGTTTTTTGTCGCATTCACCAAAATCGATTTGCAATTTTCCACCAAGGCTTTATTACCGCGCTGAACGAATCCGTTCTGATAACTAAAATAAAGTCTCGATCCTGATCGAGCCCCGAGGAAACATCCATGGAATCGCAAATTATCGTTGATGCATTGGCGCGCCTGTTCGAGATCGAACATTTGCTATTTCTGTTGATCGGTACCTTCTTGGGTCTCCTGGTCGGCGTGCTGCCGGGCTTGGGCGGCGTCGCAGGCCTCTCGCTGCTGCTGCCTTTCGTGTTTGACATGGAAAAATCCCATGCACTCGCGATGATGGTCGGGCTTTTGGCGCCAACGACAACCTCCGATACCTTCCCGTCGGTCTTAATGGGCATTCCCGGCACTTCCGCATCTCAGGCAACGGTGGTCGATGGCTTTCCGATGTCCAAACGCGGTGAAGGCGCACGTGCGCTTGGCGCCGCTTTTTCAGCTTCCTTGTTTGGTGGCCTGTTCGGCGCGTTGGTGCTGACCGGTGCAATCTTCGCTGCACGCCCCATCATCCTTGCCATGGGTTTCGGCGAGCAAATGATGCTCATCATGCTGGCACTCAGCATGATTGGCATGTTGACCGGCAATAACGCCATGAAGGGCCTGGGCACCTGCGTCATCGGCCTCATCGTCGGCATGATCGGGGCGGAGCCACACGGCGCCTTCCGCATGACCTATGGGTTGATCTATCTCAGCGACGGTATTCCCATCGTCATCATCGGGCTTGGCATGTTCGCAATGCCGGAAATCATCGAACTTGTCCGCCGGCACCAAACGATTTCAGAGGACGGGCTCGTTCTGGGCAAGGGCTGGATCCAAGGCTTAATGGATTCGATCCGGCATTGGTGGATCGTTATGCGGTGTTCGGGCATCGGCTGCATTATCGGTGCGCTTCCGGGCCTTGGCGGTTCCGTGGTCGACTGGATCGCCTACGGCCACGTCATTCAAACTTCGCGCGACCGGTCGAAATTCGGCACTGGAGACGTGCGCGGCGTTCTGGCGCCTGAATCCGCCAACAATGCCAAAGAAGGCGGCGCGATGATCCCGACGATCTTATTCGGGATTCCAGGCTCCGGCAGCTACGCCATCATGCTGTCCGGCTTCATTCTAATTGGTATCGAGCCTGGCACCGAGATGATTACGACCCATCTCGACCTCACCTACACCATGATCTGGTCATTGGCGCTTGCAAACGTGTTCGGCGCCGGTACCTGTCTGCTTCTCAGCCAACATATCGCCAAGCTGACCACAATTCGCTACGGCTTTTTAGCGCCCTTCATGCTGGTACTGATCTTTTTTGCCGCATTCCAAGCAAACCGCATCTGGGACGACCTGATTGCACTCTTTATCTTCGGAACGCTGGGCACCTTCATGAAGCGCTTTGGCTGGTCTCGACCAGCACTGCTGATCGGCTTTTTCCTGTCGGGCCGTATCGAGACCTCGCTCTACCAGTCGATCCAGGTTTATGGCTGGAGTTTTTTCGAGCGCCCCATCGTACAGGTGCTGCTTGTCCTTACGATACTCTCGATCATCGCCGCGCTCCGATACAACCCAAATGCAGGCAAAACCTATGGCGAAGAAACCGAGCACACGACCAAAAACAAAGGTCCACAACTCGTCTTCTCGTTCTTCATGCTTGGCGTTGTAGCTGTCGCCGGCTTCGACGGCTTCAACTACGAAACGTTAGGCCGGGTTTTCCCATTCGTTGTCGGTATTCTTGGCACGATTTTCATCGTGCCTCTGATTTATAAGCAAATCACTGCCACAACGCCTGATACCGCCCTTGGCGACATCGAAACAAACGCCGATACCCAGCTTTCCGAATGGCATTATCTCGCTTGGATCATCGGTATGCTGGGATTCATGGCCCTCGTCGGATATCCGATCGGCGCTGCCATCTTCATTTGGTATTTCATCACCAAGAAGGTGGAAGTTAACCACCTTAGAAACGGCTTGTTGGGTATATCGGCGCCTCTCTGCCTCGGCATCATGGCCTACTTTCTGACGCTCGAATATCCACCCGGCGTATTGCAATGGGTTTTCGAGAACTGGATCGGTTTCGAATTGCCATTTTGGCTTGGTGGTCGCCAGTAGCCGCGGAATTCCGCTGACTCGGCGAATTTCGCGTTCATTGGCCCCTCCGGGCCAGCCGACCGCAATTTGAGAGTTTTTATTAACCTCGCATCGCGTCTTCTTACCCTTTGATATAAATAAGTTTTTTGGCTCTGATGGTACCCTTGTAATTGAGCCCAATCGCAGTTTTGTCAGTTCCTCTTTTACCTTTCCTGCAAATGGGTTAAGAAAGCGCCAAACGACTAACAAATCTCAGATTGAGGGGATAAGGGACGGCTATGGAAGATGTCTTTTTTCAAGCGCTGACGAATCTATTTCATCCGCAGCACTTGTTCTTTTTGCTTTTAGGCACGTTTCTAGGCTTGCTGGTTGGTGTGCTGCCGGGTCTCGGCGGTGTGGCCGGCTTGACGCTATTGCTGCCATTCGTGTTCGATATGGACCAAGGCGACGCGCTTGCCATGATGGTCGGGCTTCTAGCCCCAACAACCACGTCGGATACGTTCCCATCTGTATTGATGGGCATACCAGGCACTTCAGGGTCACAGGCGACCGTGATGGACGGCTTTCCTCTTTCGAAGAAAGGCCAGGGTGCGCGAGCGTTAGGCGCCGCGTTCACCGCTTCCCTTTTCGGCGGCCTGTTTGGTGCCTGTGTGTTGACCGGCGCCATCTTTGCCGCCCGCCCCATCATTCTAGCGATGGGCTTTGGCGAACAGATGATGCTTATCA
>DLVK01000225.1:0-4810 GCA_003444235.1 Rhodospirillaceae bacterium | reverse complement strand
GAGCGGGCGTGCGAAGGCTTGGTTCTCGCTGTGCGGCGATGCGCGTGTTAACCGGCGTTGGTGCGTCAGGGGCACCAAACGGATGGGTCGGTTTCGTTGCTTCGGCTTGCTTCGGTTGTGGTGGTTGGGGCTCTACGCCAGGTGCTGACGTTGGTGCCGAATTCGATGGTGTTGGTGGTTCCGGTGCGGATCGTACGGCGGGGACCTGTGCCGAACTCTCGACCTTGAGCGGCGCATTGAGACGCGGTTCCCGACGCGCTTGGTCGATAACGCTTGTCGCTTGCGCAGGGGCGCTGCCACCTCGCTCATCAGCGCGATCGACCAGTTTGCCGTCCCGCATCAGTGCAATTTCGGTATAAATCGGCTCGCCGCCATCTTTCGAGGGAGCCGCTTCGCTCAAACGCAGTTCCTCAAATTTGTCGCGGGCGACAAATTCACCTAGCAGAACGACTGCATCTTCCTGACTGTCGCAGTGACGCAGGTTTTGCCATTGCCCGTCGCGCAGGCCTTGAATCCAATAAACTCGTTTGGCGGCTGACGCCATCCAAACCCTCCTAATCGCGTGTAACGACGCGCGGCGCCGTCATCCCCTCAACAATTCACGCCGGCAAAACGCTTTTCCCCTCGTTCGCCGCCGAATTTTTAGTCCAATTGCAACGCAATATATACCAAATACTTGATTGGTGAACACAATATATTGATAAAATACTTGGAATCAAGCGACTCTCATAAGCGCCCTTAAAGATGCGCTGATCACTCGAGCCGAGCGGATATAGCGATGTGGGAGTTATAGTTGTCGGAGAAGATTACGAAGAGGACAGCTGTTCCAAACGCTGTTCCATGCGTGCGATCAGCCCTTGAATACCGTCTTTTTTGATTATTGCCGCGAACTCGGATCGCTGGGTCACCGCCATACTGATGCCTTCGACGTAAATATCGATGATCTTGAATTGGCCTTTGAATTTACGCAGCCGCCAATTGCATTTGATCGGTGCGGTGCCATTGGTTTGAATAATGCGCGAATGGACAATTATGTCGCCTCGTCCGACGCTGGACGTTCTGGTTACCTTGAAAGTTTGGCCAGAATAGCCGCCGAGGCGAGAGGAATAGGTCTTTAACACCCATTCGGAAAATAATTTTTGGTAGCTTTTGCGCTGTTGGCGGCCCATTCGACGCCAATGGACGCCGATGACAAAACGCGCGAGATTCCTCATCGCAAATTCGTTGCGCAGAATATTGCGGAACTTGTTTTCCCGTTCAGCCAGCGTGCCGTCTTTATCGCTCAAGGTTGCGATGGCCTTAGATGCCAGCGTCTGGATAAATTGTTTCGGGTCGTCTTCGGTTGTGTGTGCCTGGGCGGAACCAGCGAAACTTACACCAGTACTGACCGTTACAATTGCCAATGTGGCCACAGCCAAAAAAGCCAATCGGGAAATCTTCATTCTTAACATCCCAAAATCACCAAAAAATCTGCCGGAAAATTGCCGCTCGGCGATTTCCCAATACGGTCAGGACAAGCATGTAGGCGGCCATCGTCACCCCAACTTGAGCCCACCCTCAAGTGTTGGCCGGACACATAGAAAGTTGTGCCAACCATTTCAAGCGTGGAAATGTCACAATTTTGAGAAATCCAGCTAAGCTGCGGGTCTTTCAATAGAAGATTTTGTGTGTTCATGGTTCTAATCCCTCTAAATATGGGCGTAGACGGCAATATTTTGTTGAAAAAATGTGGCCGAGTCGGGTCATTTAAGGGGCGATTTGGCGATGATTTGTAATCGATCGGATAGAACATGCGGCTGAACGAGCATTTTCGATGGGGTCAGCGGAGTTATCTCATGGGGATTCTCAACGTCACGCCGGATTCCTTTTCCGGTGACGGCGTTATGGAAACGGAGAATACGTTGGCCA
Source organism: Rhodospirillaceae bacterium (assembly GCA_003444235.1). GTDB lineage: Bacteria > Pseudomonadota > Alphaproteobacteria > UBA8366 > UBA8366 > UBA8366. Next base: position 2,902 of record DLVK01000225.1, on the reverse strand, counting down.
CAGCGCTCGATCAGGCGAGCGCATTTCAAGCCGCAGGAGCCGATATTATCGATGTCGGAGGCGAAAGTACCCGACCTGGTGCGGAACCGGTTCCGGCAACGGAAGAAATCTCGCGCGTTGTGCCGATAATCGAAGCTGTTTCGTCGGCTTTGCCCGATGTCCCGATATCGGTGGATACCAGCAAGTCTGAAGTTGCCGCCGCTGCCATTAAAGCAGGTGCCCATATGATCAACGACGTATGGGGCTTGCAGCGGGATCCCGAAATCGCGGCTGTGGCGGCGGAGGCGGAGTGCCCGGTGATCTTGATGCACAATGAAAGCCGCGCCCAAGCAATCGACCAACACGGATCGGGTGGCGCCCACTATCGGGCCGGCGATTACGACCACCTTCTCGACGAGGTTTGCGCCACTTTGTCCAGGATCGCCGATGATGCGGAACAGGCCGGCATTGCGGAGGATCAAATCATTCTCGATCCCGGGATCGGGTTCGGCAAATCGGTGACGCAAAACCTTGCGTTGCTCAATCATTTGGACCGGATCAAGGCAATGGGATATCCGGTGCTGGTGGGTCCCAGCCGCAAATCGTTCATCGGCACGGTACTCGACTTGGAGGTAGAAGCACGCGAGGAGGGCACAGCAGCGGCGATCGCTGTCTCGATCGTTCGTGGCGCTGATATACTTCGAGTTCATGACGTCGCCGCGATGGGACGGGTCGCAAAGATGTGTGATGCAATCATTCGCGCGCCCGCTGACGGACGGAGCGAGCCTGCCAAGGGTGCGGCCTGATATGGAAGATGTTTTTATAGGTCTCGGTAGCAATTTGGGCGACCGGTTGGCCAATTTGCGGAGTGCGGAACGTGGGTTGGAGACGATGCTGGAGATCACCGGTCGGTCAAAAATCTATGAGACCGAGCCGCAATATGTCGTCCAGCAGCCGAGGTTCCTGAATGCGGTCGTCAGGGGAACGCCGAAGCTCGAACCGCGGCCTCTACTGGATGGGTTGAAGGAACTTGAGATCGAACTCGGGCGGCAGGAAGCGCCGCGCAATGGCCCAAGATTGATCGATCTCGACCTGCTCTACTTCGGCGAACGTCGTCTCGAAAGTACCGAACTCACATTGCCGCATCCCCGAATTCACGAACGCTATTTCGTACTTCGGCCACTGGTCGATATCGACCCGAACATGTGCCACCCCGTTAGCGGCAAGACCATGCAGCAATTGATGTCGGAACTTCCAATGGGAGCGGACGAGGGGACCGTCGAGGTGACCCAGGTCTGATCACCCGATACCGTAATACCTAAAAGGCCTCATCGGCGAGTGCCATTACCGTTTCATGGCCTTTTTCGATGGCGTGGCGAAGGCCCGAAATCTGGGGCAGGACGTGGTCTGCATAGAACGCGGCAGTGGTTCTTTTGGCGGCGTAAAATCCATCCGGACCATCTTCCGCGTCGGTAGCGATGGCGGTCGCTCGGGCCAGCATCACCGCCCCCGCGACCGTGCCGAAAAGACGCAAATAGGCGTTGGCGCCGGCGAATGCCGGTGTCGGATCTGCGGTGGCATTTTCGATCAGCCACGTCGTCGTCGCTTCCAATTGGTCGAGCGCATCGTAGGCCGCGTCGGTGATCGAAGCGTTCCTTGTCGCGCCGTTTCCGGCGATTTCGGCCAACTGCGAGCGGGCTTCTCCGATATAAGCGGTCATCGCCGCACCTTTATCGCGCAGAACTTTGCGTCCGATCAGGTCGAGCGCTTGAATGCCGTTGGTCCCTTCGTAGATCGGTGCGATACGCGCGTCGCGATAATGCTGGGCGATACCGGTTTCTTCGATAAATCCGGTGCCGCCATGAACCTGAAGCGCCAGCGAGGAAATCTCGACCCCGAGGTCCGTGCACCAGGCCTTTATCATCGGAATCAATAGATCGATTCTTGCCTGCGCGTCTGCGCGAGCGCTTTTGTCTTCGATACGTTTGGCCGCATCGAGCGCAAGGGCCGCGTCATAAGTCACCGCGCGCATTGCTTCGATCTGGGATTTCATCGTCATCAGCATCCGCCGAATATCCGGATGACGGATGATCGGGCCGAATTGCTGACGTTCCTTGGCATAGGCAAGAGCTTGCTGATAAGCGCGTTCGGCGATGGCAAGGCCCGAAATGCCGATATTGAGACGCGCGTTGTTCATCATGGTGAACATCGCAGCGAGGCCCTCGTTCTCTTTGCCGACGAGATAGCCGACCGACCCGCCGTCGTCGCCGAAGGACATAACGCAGGTTGGACTGCCATGGATGCCGAGCTTTTCCTCAAGTGAGAGACAGCGAAGATCGTTGCGTTCGCCGAGAGTACCGTCCTCGTTGACTAGAAATTTCGGGACAATGAAAAGCGAGATGCCTTTGGGCCCGTCCGGGGCATCGGGAGTACGGGCGAGAACGAAATGGATAATGTTCTCCGCCATGTCGTGTTCGCCGGCCGAGATGAAGATCTTGGTCCCGGTGATCGAATAGCTGCCGTCGGCCTGCGGTTCGGCCTTGGTCCTGATCATCCCCAGATCCGTCCCGCAATGCGGTTCGGTCAGGTTCATCGTGCCGGTCCACTCGCCCGAAGTCAGCTTGGCGAGATAGGTTGCCTTCTGCTCGTCGCTGCCGCCAAGTATGATGGCGCTGGCAGCGATAGTCGTGGCGATCAGGGGGCTAGCGGTCAGGGTCTTGCCGAGCTCTTCGATAACCAGTCCGGCCGACATGAAGCCGAAGTCGGACCCGCCATGCTCTTCCGGAATGATGACCCCGGCCCAACCCATTTGTGCCATCGTCGCATAGGCATCGGCATTATAGGCCTGCGGTTCGCCGCTGGCGCGTACCTTGCGGAATTCGGCTACGGGGCTTTCGTTCTTTGCCCAGTCGCGCGCCATATC